>JAIXZF010000276.1 GCA_027489835.1 Hyphomicrobiales bacterium | reverse complement strand
TTCGCGCTGATCCTGCTCTCGGGCGACACCGACGGCCCATGGTGGATCGGGCATGTCGCCTCCGCCCTCGCCTTCCTTCTGGTCGGAGCGGGCCTCCAGACCACGCAGACGGCCGGCCTCGCTCTCGCCACGGACCTTGCCCCGCCGGCGCTGAGGCCCCGCGTCGTGGCGCTGATGTACACGATGCTGCTCGTCGGGATGGTGATCTCGGGCTCGGCCTTCGCGCTGCTGCTCGCCGAGTTCAGCCAGATCAAGCTCATCCAGATCGTGCAGGGCGCGGCGGTGGTCACGCTGCTGCTCAACCTCGTGGCGCTGTGGAAGCAGGAGGCGCGCAACCCGAACCGCCTGCCCATCGGCGCGGAGGACGACACGCCGGCCTTCCGCGAAGTGTGGAAGCGTTTCGCAGGCACGCGCCGGGCCAGGCGCTTCCTCCTCGCCGTCGCGCTCGGCACGGCCGCCTTCAACATGCAGGACGTGGTGCTCGAGCCCTATGGCGGCGAAGTGCTGAAGCTCAGCGTCTCCGAGACGACGGCGCTCACCGCGCTGATGGCCATCGGCGCGCTCGCGGCCTTCGCCATTGCGGCCAAACTCCTGATGAAGGGCGGCGATCCCTCGCGCATCGCGGCCAATGGCGCGGTGTTCGGCCTTGCGGCCTTCGCCTGCGTGATCCTGTCGGCCCCGCTCGGCCTGCCCATGCTGTTCAGGCTGGGCGTGGTGCTGATCGGCTTCGGCGGCGGCCTGTTCTCGGTCGGCACGCTCACCGGCGCCATGGCGCTGGAGAAGGAAGGTGGAACCGGCCTCGCGCTCGGCGCCTGGGGCGCCGTGCAGGCGCTGGCGATGGGCCTGTCCGTCGCGGGCGGCGGCGTGCTGCGCGACCTCGTCTCGCACATGGCGACGAGCGGCCTGTTGGGCCCCGCGCTGAGCGACGCCTCCGTCGGCTACGGCTTCGTCTACCACATCGAATTGCTGCTGCTGTTCATGACTCTTGTCGCGATCGGCCCCCTGGTGGGCCGCACGGCTGAGACCCAAGCCCACTCACCCTCACCTTTCGGCCTGGCGGAATTCCCCGGCTAGACCACACGTCCCAGGAGGCGTCCCATGTTACCCGGCTCCAGCCCACTCGGCATCGACCTTGCCGCCGTCAGCTTCTGGCTGTTCGTCGGCTTTTTCGCCGCGCTGATCTGGTATCTGCACCGCGAGAACAAGCGCGAGGGCTACCCGCTCGCGCGCGACACGCAGGACCGCTACAACCGCTTCGAGATCGTCGGCTGGCCGGCCCCGCCGCCCGCAAAGACCTTCAAGATGGCCAATGGCCCGGATGTCGTCGTCGACAGCGACGGCCGCCCCGACAAGCGCGTGCATCCGCTCAAGGCCATGGAGCCCTGGCCCGGCGCGCCGCTGGAGCCCGTGGGCGATCCGATGCTCGCAGCCGTCGGCCCCGGCTCCTACGCCGAGCGCGCCGACCGTCCGGACGAGCTGTTCGACGGCAAGCCCCGGCTCGAGCCAATGCGCGTCGCGACGGACTTCTCCGTGGTCGGCCGCGACCCCAACCCGGTCGGCATGGACGTGGTCGCCGGCGACGGCCGGCTGGCCGGCAAGGTCAAGGACATCTGGGTCGACCGCGCCGAGTTCGTGATGCGCTACATGGAAGTCGAGGTTCCGGTCTCCAATGGCAGCCGCAGCGTGCTGGTGCCCTCCAATTTCGCCCGCATCGACGGCGCGAAGGGGGTGGTCACGGTCAAGGCGATCTACGCCAAGCACTTCGCCGACGTGCCGGGCCTCAAGAACCCCGATCAGGTCACCTTGCTCGAGGAAGACAAGATCATGGGCTATTACGGCGGCGGCACGCTCTACGCCTCGCCAGAGCGCGCGGAGCCGCTGCTATGAGCGCGAAAGCCTCCTATGAAGGCCCGCAGGACGACTACGCCGTGGAGCCCGTTCCCGGGCTCCCGGCCGCTCTGCCCGAAGGCGAGCGGCTGATCTGGCAGGGTTCGCCCGCCTGGCGCTCGCTCGCCATCCACGCTTTCCACGTTCGCAAGGTCGCGATCTACTTCGCCCTGCTGTTCACGTGGCGCGGCGTCTCGGCCCGTCTCGACGGCGCCTCGCTCTACGACACGCTGAGCTACGCCGTGGGAATCGTGCCGATGGGCGTCGCAGCGATCTGCATCCTGTCGCTGATGGCCTATGGCTACGCCCGCACGACGATCTACTCGCTGACCTCGAAGCGCGTGCTGATCCGTTCCGGCGTGGCGATGCCGATCACGGTCAACATCCCGTTCAAGCGCATCGACGGCGCAGGGCTGCGGCTGCATCAGGACGGCACCGGCGACCTGCCGCTGACGCTGACGCCGGACGACCGCATCGCCATTCTCGCGATCTGGCCGAACATCCGGCCCTGGCGGCTGTCGAAGCCCGAGCCCATGCTGCGCTCGATCCCCCATGCCGAAGGCGTCGCCGACCAGCTCGCCGCCGCCCTGACCGGCGCGCGCATCCCCGCGCTCCGGGTCGAGCCCGCGGCCGCGCCGCAGGCGGCTCCGGACCTTCGGCCCGCAACCTGACCCGACGAGGAGACGACGCCATGTCCGCCAGCGCGCTCAACCACGGCACCGGAGGCTTCAGGCCGCTGCACGCGATGGCGTTCGTCGTGCTCGCCTGCGTCGCCTTCGCCGCCACGGCGCGCTGGACCGGCTTGGGTGTTGTACGGATGCCCGAGGCGGAGGTGGTGCAGTATCGTGACCTCAGGTTCGCGGATCGGGCCGACGGGTCGGTCGGCGTCGCAGACGCCGCGACCGGCGCCGTCGTCGCGATCCTCGAGCCCGGGACGAGCGGCTTCATCAGGGGCGTGATGCGCGGGCGATCGCGCGAACGAAAGCTCGACGGCTTCGGGAACGAGCAACCCCATCGCCTCGCGCTCCATGCTGATGGCCGCCTCACCCTCGAGGACCGGGCCACGGGCACGAAAATCGTGCTCAACTCTTTCGGCCCTACAAACGCGGAAGCCTTTTCGAGGTTTCTGCCGGAAAAAGGGAACGCCAAATGATCCAGCACCTCCTGGGCAGGGGAAGCAGCGTGCAGGTTCCCTGCACGGTCGACCTTCTGAACACGGCCGAATTCGTCCATGCGCATGTCGTGCTCGACGGCGTGGATGTCGGCCCCGGCGACACGGTGATCGTCCATGACGCGCCGACCCATGTCGCCTTCGGCGAGCATCGCGTGGAGCGCCGCATGGCGACCGTGACGCGCGCCACGACGCTCGACCGCGTCTGGACCAAGATCACCGCCTATCTCGAGCTCACGGAACTCTACGAAGTCGGCTTTTCCGCGGGGAGGGCCCGATGATCCCGCAGGAAGGTGGGGGCGGAGCCCCGAACTACGTCACGAAGATGGCGACCGAGGAGACGCTGCTGACGCCGCGCTTCTACACGACCGACCACGACGCCATGGACAGGATCGACGTCAGCCTCGTCCGCCGCGAGTGGGACGGGCTGATGAAGGAGATGCGGGACGATCCGAACAAGAACCATTTCCGCAAGCCCGACGACTTCCAGTTCGACCGGGCGACGCTGGACAAGGAGCTCGACAAGGAATTCGTCGACTTCCTGGTTTCCTCGCTCACGGCCGAGTTCTCGGGTTGCGTGCTCTATTCCGAGATCAAGAAGCGGATGAAGAACCCGGACATGCAGGAGCTGTTCTCCTTCATGGCGCGCGATGAAAGCCGGCATGCGGGCTTCATCAACGAGGTGCTCAAGGATTTCGACGTCGGCGTCGACATGAGCTTCCTGACCAAGGCCAAGAAGTACACCTACTTCAAGCCGAAGTTCATCATGTACGCGACCTACCTGTCCGAGAAGATCGGCTATGCGCGCTACATCACCATCTTCCGGCTGCTTGAGCGCAACCCGGACAAGCGCTTCCACCCGATCTTCAAATGGTTCGACAACTGGTGCAACGACGAGTTCCGCCATGGCGAGGCGTTCGCGCTGCTGATGCGCTCGGACCCGAAGCTGCTGCGGGGTGGCAACAAGCTTTGGATCCGCTTCTTCCTGCTCGCCGTGTTCGCGACCATGTATGTCCGCGACCACATGCGCCCCGCCTTCCACAAGGCGCTGGGCGTGCCGATCGAGGATTACGACATGCGGGTCTTCCGCATCACCTCCGAGATTTCCAAGCAGGTCTTCCCCTTCACCATCGACATCGACAACCCGGCCTTCATCGCCGGGCTGAGGCGCCTGCGCGCCATCGTCGAGGCGACGGAGGAGGCGAAGGCCGCCGGTGGGGTGATGGGCAGCGTCAGGCGCTTCGGTCTCGGGGTTTCGGGCGCGGTTGCTTTCCTGCGCCTCTACATGATCCCAGTGAAGTCGCACGAACTGCCCAAGGACATCCGCCTGGCTCCGGCCTGGTGATGGTGGGCTGAGACGGGAGGGCGAGATCGATGTCGGAAATCGGACTGCCCGTGCTGGCCGCCATCCTGGTGTGGTGGCTGAGCACCGGCCTGATCCTTTATCTGGACGGTCTCGGCCGCGGCTCCTTCCGCTGGAGCATGGCGGCGGCGAGCGGGCTCGCCGGCCTCGCGCTGCTGGCGATCCTGCTCACGGCGGGCAGCGGCACGGTGGCGGGCGCCTACATCGCCTTCCTCGCCGCCCTGACGATCTGGGGCTGGAACGAGATGGCCTTCCTGATGGGTTATCTCTCGGGTCCGCGTCGCACGCCCTGCCCGCCCGGCACGACGGGCTGGCTGCGTTTCCGCTACGCCGCCGAGACTCTCATCGACCATGAGCTCGGCATCCTGGCCTCTGCCGCGCTCATCGCGCTCGCGAGCTGGGGCGGGGTCAACCCGTTCGCGCTCTGGACCTTCGCGATCCTGTGGATCATGCGGCTGTCGACCAAGATCAACATCTTCCTCGGCGCGCCGAACATACCCGACGAGTTCCTGCCGGCGCATCTGGGCTATCTCGCGAGCTATTTCAGCCGCAGGCCGATGAACGGCTTCTTCCCGTTCGCCATCACCGCGGCCATCGTGGCGACGGCGCTGCTCGCCCATCTCGCCGTGGCGGCCGCGCCGGGCTCTTTCGAGCGCGTGGGCTACGTGCTGCTGACAACGCTGATGGCGCTGGCGGTGCTGGAGCACTGGCTGCTCTACGTGCCGGTCTCCGCCACGAAGCTGTGGTCGTGGGGCCTGTCCTCGCATCGGCGTGGCGCCACCGAAAGCGGATCTATTCCAGGTCCCTCTCTCGTGTCCTGGTCGGCCGATCTCAGCCGCCCCTGCGACGCGCGCGAGCTGGGCCTCGTGCTCGATGCGGTGGTCGTCGGCGCGTTCGGCCAGGTCGAGCGGCTCGACGGCGAGGCGCGAATTCACGATGGCTGGCTGCGGTTTGCCGTCGCAGATGGGCGTGCATCCCTCGACAGGATCACCCAGATGGACACAAGACAGGCGCGCGT
>JAIXZF010000172.1 GCA_027489835.1 Hyphomicrobiales bacterium | reverse complement strand
CTGGGCGGCATCGCCGTGCTCGAGACCGTGTTCACCCTGCCGGGGCTCGGCCGGCTGCTGGTCGAGGGCGTGTTCTCGCGCGATTACCCGGTCGTGCAAGGCTGCCTGCTGTTCACCGCGCTGCTTTACGTGCTGGTCAATCTCGTGGTCGACCTGTTCTATCCGCTGTTCGATCCGCGCGTTTCGGCGGAGTGACGCGATGAGGCTGCGCATCAACCTGCTGATTGGCGCCCCTATCGTCGCCGTGCTGGGCGCCATGGCTCTGACGGCGCTGGTCTGGACCCCGTTCAACCCCACCGCAACGCGCATCCGCAACCGGCTCCAGCCACCGAACGGTACCCACTGGCTCGGCACGGACGAATTCGGCCGCGATGTCATGAGCCGGATCATGGATGGGGCCCTGGTCAGCTTCCGCGTGGCCCTCGCAACGATGCTGTTCGCGATCATAGTCGGAAGCATCGTCGGCGTCCTCACCGGCTATCTGCGCGGCTGGACAGACCGGCTGGTGATGATGGCCAACGACGCTCTGCTGGCCTTCCCGGGCATCCTGCTGGCCCTCGCCATCATGGTGATCCTCGGGCCCGGCCAGTCCAGCATCGTCATCGCACTGGGGCTGGCCTACACGCCTTCGGTGGTCCGGATCGTCCGGGGCCAGGTGCTGTCCTTGCGCGAGAAGGAATACATCGAGGCCTCGCGGATGATCGGCAATTCCGAGGCCTACACGATGCTGCGGCACATCCTGCCCAACTGCATCGCGCCCATCGCTGTGCTCGGCACTTCCATGTTCGGGTGGGCGGTGCTGTCGGAAAGCGCCCTCAGCTTCCTCGGGCTTGGCGTGCCGCCCCCGGCCGCCACCTGGGGCAACATGCTTGCGTCCGCGCGCAGCTACATGGAGACGGCGGTCTGGCTCTCGATCGCGCCGGGGCTTTGCATCGCCCTGACGCTGCTTGGCGTGAACCTGCTGGGCGACGCCCTGCGCGACGCGCTCGACCCGCGCATGGCGATGCGATGAGCGTGGACGCGGCGCAGTCGCCGCTCATCGACGTCCGCAACCTGCGCATCGAGGCCGGCGCCGGGGTGCCGATCATTCATGATCTGTCATTCACGGTGGACAGGGGCGAGTTCCTGGCGATCGTGGGCGAATCCGGCTCCGGCAAGACCATGGCGGCCCGCGCCTTGCTGCGCCTCCTTCCACCAGGCCTGAGGCAGACGGCCGGCGCGATCTGGCTCGAAGGCCGGAACGTCACCGGCCTCGGCGAAGATGCGGTCCGTGTGTTGCGCGGCGCAGGCATGGGCATGGTCTTCCAGGAGCCGATGGTCTCGCTCAACCCGGCCATGACGGTCGGCGCGCAGATGGCCGAGGGGCTCGCGCTGCATCTCAAGCTCGCGCCCGGCGAGATCGCGCAGCGGTCGATCGCCATGCTCCGGCGCGTCGGCATTGCGGATGCGGAGCGTTGCCTCGGCGCCTATCCGCATGAATTCTCCGGCGGCATGCGCCAACGGATCATGCTGGCCTCGGTCATGCTGCTGAAGCCGCGCCTCCTGATCGCGGACGAGCCGACGACGGCGCTCGACACGCTCACTCAGGCGGAGGTGCTCGACCTCATGGTCGAGCTGGCCCGCGACAACGGCACGGCGGTCATCCTGATCACGCACAATCTCGGCCTTGTCGCCCGCTACGCGCAGCGCGCGCTCGTGCTTGAGAAGGGGCGTCTGGTCGAAAGCGGCAGGACGGCGGAGCTTCTGGGCGCGCCGCGCGAAGCCTACACGAAGGCGCTCATCGCGGCCCTGCCGCGCCGGGCCGAGACGCCGCCGGCAGAGCGCACGGGCGCACCCGTCATCAGCGTGCGCAATCTCAGCGTCGTTCACGCCGGCGCGCTCTCGCTGTTCCGGCGCCGTACGCCCAAGCGCGCGGTCGACGATGTGAGCCTCGACGTTCATCCCCGCGAGGTCGTGGCCGTGGTGGGCGGCTCCGGTTCCGGCAAGACGACGCTGGGCCGCGCCCTGCTGCGGCTGATTCCAGCCGCTTCAGGCGAGGTCCTGCTTGATGGCGAGGATGTGCTGAAGGCGCCGCGAAGCCGGCAGCGCGCCTTCACGCTCGCGGCGCAACTCGTCTTCCAGGATCCCTATTCGTCGCTCGATCCGCGCATGACGGTGGGCGCCATCGTGCGCGAGCCGCTGCGCCATGTCGCCGGGCTCGGCGCCACCGAGCGGGACCGGATGGCGGACGCCGTGCTGGGCGACGTCGGCCTCTCCGGCTTCGGCGGGCGGCTGCCGCACCAGCTCTCGGGCGGGCAGCGCCAGCGGGTCGCGATCGCGCGGGCGCTCGTGCGCCGGCCACGCTTCATCGTAGCGGACGAACCCGTATCGGCGCTGGACATGACCATCCAGGCGCAGATCCTCGCGCTGTTCAAATCCCTGCAGGCCGAATACGGCTTCGCCTGCATGTTCATCTCCCACGATCTCGCCGCCATCGAGCAGATCGCCGACCGCGTCGTCGTGATGCGAGACGGACGCATCATCGAGGAAGGCCCCCGCGACGACGTGTTCGACAATCCGCGCGAGGCCTACACGCGGGCGCTGCTGGCGGCAGCTCCGCGCGTCGACTGGCAGGCCGTCACCCCATGAAAGCGATAAGGCCGTGATGCACGACGATTATGCCCGGCTCGATGCGCTCGGACTGGCGGCCGCCATCCGCAAAGGCGACTTGTCGGCGCACGAGGCGCTCGACGCCGCGCTCGCGGGGCTCGAAGCCGTCAACCCGGCGATCAACGCGGTGGTTCACATCGCCGAGGCCTTCGCGCGCAGGCGCATCGAAGCGGGCTGCGGCGATGGGCCCTTCGCTGGCGTGCCGTTTCTGGTCAAGGATCTGAGCCTGCAGGTCAAGGATCTGCCGATGGGCAATGGCAGCCGCTTCTTCCAGGGCAACGTGCCTGCGGCCGACAACACGCTCGCCCGTCGGCAGTTCTCCGCGGGGCTGGTGATGTTCGGCCGCACGTCCACGCCCGAGTTTGGCCTTGGCCCGATCACGGAGCCTGCCACGAGCGGCGCCTGCCGCAATCCCTGGAATCTGGGCCGCCAGACGGGCGGCTCCTCGGGCGGTTCCGCCGCTGCGGTCGCGGCCGGCATCGTGCCCATGGCGCATGCGACGGATGGTGGCGGCTCGATCCGCATGCCGGCCGCCCATTGCGGCCTGTTCGGCCTGAAGCCGACGCGCGGCCGGCTGCCATTGGGGCCCTTGCTCGGCGAGGCGTGGAACGGCGTCGCCGTGCCGCACGTCGTGTCCCGTTCCGTGCGCGACAGCGCCGCCATGCTGGACGCGACGGCCGGGCCGGAGCCGGGCGATCCCTATGCCGCGCCGGGGCAGGGGCCATGGCTCGCCTGTCTCGAACACGATCCAGGCCCGCTGCGCGTCGCCTTCAGTATGGATGCGCCGAATGGCGCGCCCGTCCATCCCGAGGTCCGGGCCGGGGTCGAGGCAACCGCCCGTTTGCTGCAAGGCCTCGGCCACCATGTCGAGCCGGCGGCTATTTCGGTCGATCTCGACGAACTCTACCATCATTTCTGGCTGATCTCCGGCGCCAACGTCGCGGCGATCTTCACGGCCCGCGCCAAGGCGCTGGGCCGCGAGCCGGGGCGCCACGAGATGGAGCCGGCCACGCGCGCCATCATCGAGCGTGCGCGGGCTGCCAGCGCCGAGGATTTCGTCAGGGCGCTGCAGTGGATGCACGGTCTCGGCCGCAGGATGGCGGCGTTCTTCGAGCGCTTCGACGTGGCCGTGACCCCGGTCTATGCCAATCCGCCGCTCCCGGTCGGGAGCCTGTCGATGCAAACCGCTGATTTCGCGGCTTATTCCGCGATACTGCAGGCGGAGCGGCCCTTCACCGCGATCTACAATCTGTCGGGCGGCCCGGCCATGTCCGTTCCGCTCCACCGGACCGCCGACGGCTTGCCCATCGGCGTCCATTTCGGCGCGGACCAGGGAAGGGAGGACATGCTGCTGCGTCTTGCCGGGCAACTGGAGCGAGCCCGGCCCTGGGCGTCGCACAGGGCCACGCTTCGGGGAGACGCCGCATGAACGCGACGGAAACGACCATGCCTGGACGCCAGGACGCCGACCGCGATTTCGGCCTCTGGGGCGCGACGGCCGAGCCCGCGCCCGCAACGCCGCCCCTGTCGGGCGACCGGGACACGGACGTGGCGATCATAGGGGCGGGCTATACGGGGCTGTCCACGGCGCTGCACCTGGTGGAGCGGGGCATCTCCTGCATTTGCATCGACGCCGAGTTTCCCGGCTTCGGCGCCTCCGGCCGCAATGGCGGGCAGGTGCTGCCGGGGTTCAAGGATTATCCCGCCCAGCTCAAGGCCCATCATGGCGAGGAGCGCGGCGAGGCGATGGCCGCCTTCGGCGCCGGGATCGCGGACCGGCTCTTCGCGCTGGTGGAGCGGCATCGCATCGCCTGCGACGCACGGCGAAGTGGCTGGGTTCACGCCGGCCATCATGCCGCGAAGCTCGCGGAGCAACGCTGGAAGCACGATCAATGGGTCTCGCGCGGGGCCGACGTGGCATGGCTCGACAAGGCGGGCATCGCCGCATTGCTCGGAACCGATGTCTATGTCGGCGGCTGGCTCGACAGGCGCGCCGGCACGGTGCAGCCGCTGAGCTTCGCGCGCGGCCTTGCCCGCGCCGCTATGGCAAACGGCGCCGTCATCCATGGCGCGACGCGGGCCGAGGCGGTCGTCGCCGCTCCGGACGGATGGCGCGTGGCGACAAGTCGCGGCGCGATCCGGGCGCGACACGTCGTGCTCGCCGGCAATGGCTATACGGGCCGGCTCGTCCCGGGCCTTGCGGGCTCGATCGTGCCGGTCGAGAGCGCGCAGGTGGCCACCGAACCGCTCGACGAGGCGCTTCGGCAGCGCATCCTGCCGGGCTCGCCTTGCGTTTCCGACACGCGCCGCAGCCTGCTCTATTTCAGGCTTTCGCCGGATGGCCGCCTCGTCATGGGCGGGCGCGGCGGAATCCTGACACGGACCGGGGAGGGGCATTTCGCGCGCCTCGTCCGTGCCGTCGGGCTGATCTTCCCATCGCTCGCCGGCATCGGCTTCAGCCATCGCTGGTCCGGCAAGCTGGCTGTCACTATGGACCACATGCCTCACCTGCACGAGCCATCGCAGGGCCTCATCGCCAGCCTCGGCTGCAATGGCCGCGGCGTCGCCTATTCGACGGCGATGGGTGAGGTGATCGCCGACCGCATCGCGACGGGCAGCTGGGATGGGCTGCCCATGCCCGTCTCGCCACTGGCGCCCATGCCGTTCGCGCCCTTCAGGCGCATCGGCGCCGCGACCGTCGCCACGGTCTACGGCTGGAGGGATCGCCTGCAGGGAGCGTTATGACGCCGGGCGGCAAGCAAAGAATGGTGTGGAGTTAGCGGATGAAAGGGTGGGATTCGAACCACAGTGGCGTTGCACCCACGGCGGTTACAGGACTGTCTGCCTCAAGCTGTGCAACATAATGGACGCAGAATATTTTCGGAGTATATGGCGTCTACGTTGACAAAACCCCAAGCAAGGAGGCGTAAAAATCCGCTTAGGCGCAGCATGTTCAAGAGACGCTGATGGCAGTAGACGAAAAGAAGCACGCCAAGTTCAGGGAACTGGCGGAGAAGCGCACTAACAAGGCTCTTGAGGAATGCGTCTGATTGGAAAGCTCTCCAACTGTCGGACCTACCTTTATGAGGAAGCTGAAGCTCGGAAAATGGTGAAGGCGCTGCGCGATGCGGTTTCCGAGGTTGAAGCTCGGTTCGGCAGAACGTCGGGTTGTGGCGGCGAGTTCAAGCTTTAACTAGGACCAGCCATCGTGAGACACACCAAGCAGATCACGCCCATAACCATCCGCGACATCGACTTCACGGTTTAGCGGCAAATCGAACAATGCCCAAAAACGATGATGCTTCGGGAGCTGGTGATGAACGCTCTCGAAGCAGCGGCGAAAGCGCCAGCTGGACGCCGGATCACGGATATCAAGGGCAAGCTCATCTCAGAATGCGGCGACACCCGCAAGCTGGCGATTTGGAACACCGGACCAGGCTTGAGCAGCGTCGAGTTGGTCTTACACGAAGGGACGTATCCCCGCGACGGGCGGCGGCAGTTCAAGCCCAATCCCGAGCGTTCTGACGCATTCGGCAAGGTTGAAGCGGTAGTGGTCGGCGAGGGAGTCCGCATCCACTTCCTTTATGACACCGCTTTTCAGGACGGCGGCCATAACAAGTCGATCTCGGGCTCGCTGACCTCGTCGGTTAGCACGGCTGCCATAGTGTTCAGAGGCGAAATGTATGACGTGCGAAAGGGGCGGAAGTGGCAGGCTGACGCACCTGCCTTCGGCATCCCCTTCGGCGCGCGGCACATTTCCGTTCATGTGGAGTTGCCCGACGCGTTCCCGGTTCGCCACGAGCCGAACCGGCGCTTAGTCCAATTGGCCGGCGCCGACCAGCGTCAAGTCTTGGTCGAAGAGTTCGCGGAGCTCGTTTTCCGCAACCGCCCTGAATGGCTAGTTGAGTTTATCAATTCGCTCGCACCAAAATCCTCCGCCTCCACAGAAGATCTGCGCAAGGAACTGCAAGACCTGCTGAATCAGCTTAGGGTCAAGACCAAAAGTCCACGTGAAGTGGAGAATGGATTGCACCTTGTGGATGAGGGCGGGGCGCGTGGCGCGCGTCCTGGACACAAGGGCGGCACTGTTGGCGACTCCGGCAGAACTCCGATCGGCCCGACCGACCTCATCTTCGACCCAGGCGGTGCAAAGCGCGCGAACATTTCTAAGAACCTGGAACAGGCTCCCAAGATCATTCCGCTACGCGACGAGGAAGATGTTGCCGAGAAGGGGATTGCGGGCAAAGCGGCGCGGTATGTGCGCGAAACGAACCAGTTGTTCGTCAATCTCACGTACTCTGCAGTCGGCGCGGCACAGGAAGATCTTCAGCTACGGTATGCGACCTATGAAGAGCCCGAAATCGTTCGGGAACTCGCGCGGCAATGGGCCGAGCGCTTGGTCATGGGACGCATTGGGTACGCAGTTGTTTTCGCACAAGCCAAGCAACTTATTCGCGAATGGACCTCCGACGATGTCAAGAAGGCGCTTGAGCCGGAGAGCCTTAGCTTGGCGGCGGACGGCTGGCGTGATGCCGTAAGCACAGCATATCGTAGCATCAGCCGCCGATTGGGCGCAGCGAAGGTACCAGAAAACGCCGAAGCGGAGGTGACCTGGGCGTAGCTGCTGGCGGAAGAGGTGGGATTCGAACCCACGGTGGAGTTGCCCCCACGGCGGTTTTCAAGACCGCTGCCTTAAACCACTCGGCCACCCTTCCGGTGCGCGTGACATGCCTCAATGCGGCGCGCGGGGCAAGCTGCGGCGTTTCGAAGCAGCATCCGCCGCTTGAAGGATCGCGTAACCACCGCACCTGCAGCCTGATCGCAAAGGAGATGTCGCATGCATCGTCTGGCCTGGACCGTCCCCGCTCTGGCTCTCGCGCTTCTGGCGGCGCTTCCGGCCGCGGCGCGCGAGTTGGGCGCCGACGACATCCGTGAGCGCATCGCGGGCAAGCGCATCTACCTCGCCGTCCCGCTCGGCGGGGAGTTCCCGCTCTACTATCGCCGCGACGGCCGCGTCGACGGCTCGGGCGAATCGGTTGGCCTCGGCCGCTTCTTCAAGCCCACGGATTCCGGCCGCTGGTGGATCGACGGCAACAGGCTCTGCCAGCGCTGGCAGACCTGGTATGACGGCAGGCCCATGTGCTTCCAGCTCATCAGCCTCGGCCAGAACAGGCTGCGCTGGAACCAGGACAATGGCGACACCGGCATGGCCCGCATCGGCGACTGAGCGCCCTGTGGCGCAACCAAAGACCGAGCCGCCCCGCCACAGTTTCGCCTGTTTTGCCCGCATTTTCCGTTGCTTCCGCGGTGGCGGCCAGCGGCATGTTGCGCCGGAGCGCGACTTCGCTTAACGGTCCTTTCACGGAACCTCGTCAATTTGCGCCTGTGCCGCCTGTCGGGCGTGCCTGTGCCAGAACTGCGTGAAGGGCCTCCATGCGGAACCAGACGCTGGACTTCGCCGCGGCGCCACATGATGGTGCGGCCGGCATCGACGAGGCCCGGGTCCGGATCTCGACCATCGTCAAGGTCGCCTGCGCCGTAGGCGTCGGCGTCCTTCTGGCGAACTGCTCGCAGGCTCCGCAGACGGGCCGGCTGTCGTCGCAGGAAAGCCGGGAAATAGGCGCCTTCTCCCAGCGCAAATACGGTCCGGCGAGCCCGCGGGTCGTGGCCGATGGCGAGGCCGTTCCCAAGGGAGGTGGCCGCGACCTGATCGGGCGCAGCTACAACATCGCCGGCCGCCGCTACACGCCCTATGACAAGCCCGTCGGCTATGTCATCACCGGCAGCGCCTCCTGGTACGGGCCTGCCTTCCACGGCCGCCGCACCGCCAATGGCGAGGTCTATGACCGCCACGGCATCTCAGCTGCGCACCCGACCATGCCGCTGCCGAGCTATGCGCGCGTCACCAATCTCAACAACCGCCGCTCGATCATCGTGCGCGTCAACGACCGCGGGCCGTATCATGGCAACCGGGTCATGGACCTGTCGCAGCGGACGGCGGACCTCCTCGAGTTCCGGCACATCGGCACGGCCCGCGTGAAGGTCGAGTATCTCGGCCGCGCGGCCCTGCGTGGCAGTGATGACCGCCTGCTGACGGCATCCCTGACCACCGACGGCTCGCCGGCCACCGTGCCCGGCCTCAGCCAGCCCGGCACGATGGTGGCGAACGCGCCGCCGCTGACGTCGCCGCGCCTGACGCCCGCAACCGGCGTCACGCCGCGCGAGGATGTCGAGGACGCGACCTTCGTGGCCCAGAGGCCCGCGCCGCAGGCTTCGTTCGCGCTCGCTTCGGCCGCTTCCGCGCCCACGCCGGCAGCCGTTCCCGTCACCGAGACAATGCGCCCGGTGCGCGGCGCGCCTATGCCGCCCGAGCGGCCGTTCGACCTTGCCACGATCCCCGGCGCCGGCACGCCGATCGCTTTCGCCGGCTCCGCGCCGCTCGCGCCGGTGCGTGTGGCGCAGGCCCCGCAGCGGCCGCTGGTCGCGAGCCTCTACTTCGCCCCGCCGACGCTGCCGAAGCAGGGCTTCGACCGCACCCACCCGCTCGTCCGCGATCTCACGCCCCAGCGCTTCGTCAGGCTGGCGCCCTGATCCGCGCCAGTTGATTTCGCGCCTGCGGCGTCGCACAAGACGGCATGCACCGCGTCGGCTTTCCCCATCGCGCCCCTTGGCCTGAAGCAATGGCGCGCGCCTTCATCCTGGCCGTGACGCTGGCTGCGGCGATCGTGCTGGGCCGACCGGGCGCGGCGCAGGCGCAGTCGTTCCAGACGCTCGCACCGCAGGCCATCCTGTTCGACGCCGACACCCACAGCGTGCTCTTCGAAAAGGGCGCCGACGACGCGATGGCGCCGGCCAGCATGGTCAAGATCATGACCGCGCTCGTCGTCTTCGAGGAGATCACCCAGGGCAGGCTCAAGCTCGACAACGAGATGGTGGTGTCCGAGAACGCCTGGCGGCGGGGCGGGGCGGTTTCCGGTGGATCGACCATGTTCACCGTCCCCAACAGCCGCATCAAGGTGTCGGACCTGCTGTCGGGCCTGCTCGTGCAATCCGGCAACGACGCCGCCATCGTTCTGGCCGAAGGCATCGCCGGCAGCGAGGACAACTTCGTCAGGCTGATGAACGAGCGGGGGCAGAAGCTCGGCCTCAAGAGGTCGACATTCCGCAATGTGATGGGGTTCTCGCACCCCGAGCAGAGGGTGACGGCGCGGGACATGGCGATGCTGGCCGACCATGTGGTGTCGACCTATCCGGAACTCTACCGCTATTTCGGCCAGCGCGAGTTCACCTGGAACCGCGTGCGCCAGCAGAATCGCAACCCGCTCCTGACGATGGATATCGGCGCAGACGGGCTGAAGACGGGCAACATCGAGGAATCGGGCTTCGGCCTCGTGGGTTCAGCCGTCCAGAACGGCCAGCGGCTCATCGTCGTCGTCAACGGGCTCAAGACCGCGCGCGATCGCTCGCAGGAGGCGCGCAAGCTTCTCGAATGGGGCTTCCGCTCGTTCGAATCGCGCGAGATCTTCGCGGCCGGCGAGCCGGTTGGGGAAGTCTCGGTGTTCGGCGGGGACCGCTCGTCGCTGCCGGTCGTGGCGAAGGGCGCGGTGAAGCTGCTGCTGCCGCGCGGCGCCAGCGACCGCATGCGCGGGCGCATCATCTATCAGGGACCGGTCCTCGCTCCGGTTGCAAAGGGCGCCGAGATCGGCCGCCTGCGCATCGAGCGCGGCGAGACCAAGGCGCTCGACATCCCCGTCTACGCCGCGGATGACGTGGCGGCCGGCCCGCTCACGCGCCGCGCCAGCGATGCGGCGATCGAGCTGTCGACGGGCTGGTTCAGAAAGGCGCTGTCGCGGACGCAGGCGCCATGACGGGCCCCGGCCGCGGCGCCAACCCCGGGCGGCCGGCGCGTTTCGTCACGCTCGAGGGTGGCGAGGGGGCCGGCAAGTCGACACTGGCGCTCGGCCTCAGGCGCAGGCTCGGCGAGCTTGGGTTCGAATGCCTCGTCACGCGCGAGCCGGGCGGGTCGCCGAAAGCGGAGCTGATCCGGGAGAAGCTGCTGTCGGGCCAGATCGCGCCCTTCGGTCCTTTCGCCGAGGCGCTGATGTTCCAGGCAGCCCGGATCGACCATGTCGAGCGGGCGATCAAGCCGGCGCTCGCGCGTGGCGAATGGGTCATCTCAGACCGTTTCGCCGATTCGACGCGCGCCTATCAGGGCGCGGTCGGCCGTCTCGATCCCGGCCTCGTCTTGGGGCTGGAGCGCGCCGCGCTTGGTGCGTTCAAGCCGGACCTGACGCTCGTGCTCGACGTTCCGGTCGAAGTCGGACTGGCGCGTGCAGCCTTGCGGCGCGGCGCTGGCGGTGCGGACCGCTTCGAGCGCGAGGGCCGCGCCTTCCACACCCGCTTGCGCGAGGCCTATCTCCGCATCGCCGAGGCCGAGCCCGGCCGCTGCGTGGTGATCGACGCCGCGCTCGAGCCGGCCGCGGTCGAGGACATGGCCTGGGCCGCGCTCGAAAGCCGCCTGCTGCGGACGGCCGAGCGGGCCGGACTGGCGCGATGAGCAGCGACGAACCGGACAGACTGGATGGCTTTCCCCATCCACGGGAGGCGAAGCAGGTGTTCGGCCATGAGGACGCCGAGGCGAGCTTCCTGGAGGGCCTACGCAGCAAGAAGCTTCACCATGCCTGGCTGATCGGCGGCCCTGGAGGCATCGGCAAGGCCACCTTCGCCTATCAGGCCGCCAAGCTGCTGCTGGGCCTGGGCCAGGGACAGACGCCCGCAGGCGATCGGTTCAGGGTCGACCCGGCGTCCCGCGCGGCGCGGCTCGTCGCTGGCCTCGCGCACCCGGATCTTGCCGTCCTCCGGCGCCGGCCCGCCGGCGAGAAGACCGCGGCGAGCACCCAGATTCCTGTCGAGACGGTGCGGCGGGCCCTCGATATGTTCGGCTCGACCGCATCGGGCGGCGGCTGGCGCGTCGCCATCGTCGACAGCGCCGAGGATTTGAACGCCCCAGGCGCCAACGCGCTCCTGAAGATGGTCGAGGAGCCGCCGCCGCGCTCGGTGTTCTTCATCCTCGCGCATCAGCCGGGGCAGGTCCTGCCCACCATCCGCTCGCGCTGCCGGACGCTGCTGCTGCGGCCCCTCGGCGAAAGAGACATGGTGCGGGCGCTCGGCAGCCTCGACCTGCCACATCCGGAGGCCGACCTCGCCAGGGTCGCCGCCGTTTCGGACGGCTCCGTTCGCCGCGCCCTCGTCCGCCTCGATCCCGAGACCGCAGCACTGATCACGGGGACGCGGGCGGTGCTCGACCGGCTGCCCGCGCTCGAGGTCAAGACGGTGATGGGCCTCGGCGACGCGGTCGCGGGACGGCAGGGGGAGGCCGAGTTCGCGGTGCTGCTCGAGACGGTCGAGGACTGGGTGGCGGCGTCGATCCGCCAGGGTGCCCCGGCCGGGGCGCGTCGGCTTGCGCCCTTGGTGGAGGTATGGGAGAAGACGGCCCATGCCGTGCGGGATATGGAAGCCCAGAATCTGGACCGGAGGCCGCTCGTGATGTCGATGTTCCATGATCTGGCCGAGGCGGTGGCGCGAATGCGGGCCGCCTGACGGCGCCTGCGCCTTGCCCGCCGGCCGGTCTTCGAAAGCCGGCACCGCCAGACATCTCCGGAATCCTGACACCGATGACTTCACGAGCCGAAACCCGACCGAAATTCTACCTTACCACCGCGATCGCCTATCCCAATGGCCGGCCCCATATCGGCCACGCCTACGAGGCCGTGGCCTCCGACGCGATCGCTCGCTTCAAACGGCTCGACGGCTACGACGTCTTCGCCATGACCGGTACCGACGAGCATGGCCAGAAGATGCTGCGCACGGCCGAGAGCCGGGGCATCTCAGCCAAGGCCTGCGCCGACGAATTGGCTGCCGTCTTCAAGGCCATGGGCCCGGCGCTGAACCTGTCCTTCGACCGCTTCATCCGCACCACCGACGCCGACCACGTCCCGTCCACGCAGGAGCTGTGGCGGCGGATGGAGGCGAATGGCGACATCTATCTCGGCGGTTACTCCGGCTGGTACTCGGTGCGCGACGAGGCCTTCTACGACGAGAAGGAGACCGTGCTCCAGCCGGACGGCTCGCGGCTCGGAGGGCAGGGCACGCCGGTCGAGTGGGTCGAGGAAGAGAGCTACTTCTTCCGTCTCTCGGCCTATCAGGACAGGCTGCTGGCGCTCTACGAGAGCCAGCCCGATTTCATTTCGCCGGAGACGCGCCGCAACGAGATCGTCAGCTTCGTCAAGGGAGGGCTGACGGACCTCTCGATCAGCCGCACGACCTTCGACTGGGGCCTCAAGGTTCCCGGCAACCCGAAGCACGTGATGTATGTCTGGGTCGACGCGCTCAACAACTACCTGACGGGCACGGGCTTTCCCGATGCCGGCGCGGAGCGGGCGCATTACTGGCCTGCAGACGTGCACATCATTGGCAAGGACATCACGCGGTTCCACACGGTCTATTGGCCGGCGTTCCTGATGTCGGCGGGGCTGCCGCTGCCGCGCCGCGTGTTCGGCCACGGCTTCCTGCTCAACAAGGGCGAGAAGATGTCGAAGTCGGTCGGCAACGTGCTCGACCCGTTCAACCTGGCCGAGGCCTACGGCGTCGACCAGCTGCGCTACTTCTTCCTGCGCGAGGTGCCCTTCGGCCAGGACGGCACCTATTCGCACGAGCTGATCGTCAACCGCATCAACGCGGACCTCGCCAATGATTTCGGCAATCTTGCGCAGCGCTCGCTGTCCATGATCGCCAAGAACTGCGACGGACGGGTGCCGACGCCCGGAGCCTTCACGGCCGAGGACGAGGCGATGCTGGCGGCGACCGACGCCATGCTGCACAAGTCACGCGCCGCGATGGCGGATTTCGCCATCCATCACGTCCTCAACGAGATCTGGGGCGTCGTCGGCGAGGCCAACCGCTATTTCGCCGCGCAGGCTCCGTGGGTCCTGCGCAAGACCGATCCGGCGCGCATGGGCACGGTGCTCTACGTCACGGCCGAGCTCCTGCGCCAGACCGCCATCCTCGCCCAGCCCGCCATTCCGACGGCGGCGGCGAAACTCCTGGATCTGCTGGCCATCGCGCCCGAAGCCCGTGATTTCGCGCATCTCGGCCCGGCGCACAGGCTCGCGCCCGGAGCGGAGCTGCCGACGCCTGTCGGCCTGTTTCCGCGCTATGTCGAGCCGGAGGCCGGAGCCTCGCCCGCCTGATGCTGGTCGATACGCACTGCCATCTCGACTATCCCGACCTGCTTGCCGACATCGATGCCGTGCTGGCACGCGCCGCGAGCGTCGGCGTCGGCCGGATCGTGACCATCTCGACCCATGTCGGCCGGCATGAGTCCTACAGGGCGCTGTCGCAGCGGTTCGCCAACGTCTTCTGGACGGTAGGGACGCATCCGCACAACGCGGCCGAAGAGCCCGACACGGAGCTAGAGACGATCCTCGAACTCGCGCGCCATCCGCGCTGCGTTGCCATCGGGGAAGCCGGCCTCGACTACTTTTATGACAAGAGCCCGCGCGACATCCAGCGCAGGGTCTTCCGAAACCACATCGCCGCCGCGCGCGCGAGCGGGCTGCCGCTCGTCATCCATGCCCGCGATGCCGACGCAGAAATGATCGACATCCTGAGCGAGGAAACCGAGGCAGGGCCTTTCGGCGCCATCCTGCACTGCTTCTCCTCGGGCGCGGAACTGGCGCGGGTCGGCGTCGAGCTCGGCTTCTACCTGTCATTCTCCGGCATGCTGACCTTCAAGCGCTCGGACGAGCTGCGCCGCATCGCGGCGGAGGTCCCGCTCGACCGGCTGCTGGTCGAAACCGACGCGCCTTATCTCGCGCCCGAGCCCCATCGTGGCAGACCGAACGAGCCGTCCTACATGGTCCGCACGGCGGAGGTTCTGGCCAGCGTCCGTGGGCTTCCGCTGGATGCCTTGGCGGCGGCCACCACGCAAAATGCCGAACGGGTTTTCGCGCGCATGGCGGGCGCCGCTTCCGCATGACGCTGGCGCTGACGATTCTGGGGTGCGGCTCGTCCGGCGGCGTTCCCCGGCCCGGCTCCGGCTGGGGAGAGTGCGACCCGTCCAATCCGCGCAACCGCAGACGCCGCTGTTCGGCGCTCGTCGAGCGCTTCGGCGCCGGCGGCGTGACCCGCGTGCTCGTCGATGCCGGCCCGGATCTGCGCGAGCAACTGATTGACGCCGCCGTCGAGCATCTCGACGGCGTGGTCCTCACGCATGAACACGCGGATCATACCCACGGAATCGATGATCTGAGGCCCATCGTGCTGCACAGCCGCCGGGTCGCCGACATCTACATGGATGACGTGACGTCGGCCGTGATGCTCCAGCGCTTCCGCTACATTTTCGAGAGCCTTCCGGGATCGAGTTACCCGCCGATCGCGCGGCGGCATGCGATCGAGCCCGGCCGCCCCTTCTTCGTGGATGGGCCTGGCGGGCGGATCGACATCCTGCCGGTGCCCGTGGCCCACGGAGACATCGGCTCGCTGGCGCTTCGCTTCGGCGGCATGGCCTACCTGCCCGACGTCAGCGCCATCGCGCCTGAAGACGTGCCGAGCTTCGCCGGGCTCGACGTCTGGGTGCTGGATGCGCTGCGGCAGCGGCCGCATCCGTCGCATTTCTCGCTTGGCGAGGCGCTGGCGTGGATCGATCGCATGAAGCCCAGGCGCGCCGTGCTCACCAATCTGCACACCGATCTCGACTACGCCGCTGTGTCGTCAATCGTCCCGGCGCATGTGCGGGTCGCCTTCGACGGCATGCGCATCGTCGTGTCTGACGAGGGCGTGGCGATCAGCCCCTGACGCGCAGGCCGGGCCCGAGCCTCATTCCATGCCGCCGGCGGCCAGGAACTTCTCCAGCCAATGAATGTCGTAAAGCCCGTTCTGGATGTCCTGGTTGCGCACCAGCGTCCTGAACAGCGGCAGCGTCGTGTCGATCCCGTCGACGACGAACTCGTCCAGAGAGCGCCGCAGGCGCATCAGGCATTCATTGCGCGTGCGCCCGTGCACGATCAGCTTGCCCACCAGTGAATCGTAATGGGGCGGGATCGTGTAGCCCTGATAGGCGGCGGAATCGACGCGCACGCCGAGCCCGCCGGGCGTGTGGAACGACTGGATCCTGCCCGGCGAGGGACGGAATGTCGCCGGATGCTCGGCGTTGACGCGGCACTCGATGGCATGGCCTTCCAGCACGATGTCGCTTTGCCTGATCGACAGTTCGGCGCCTGCCGCGATGCGGATCTGCTCGTTGACGAGGTCGATACCGGTGATCATCTCCGTCACCGGGTGCTCCACCTGGATACGGGTGTTCATCTCGATGAAGTAGAACTTGCCGTCCTCGTAGAGGAACTCGATGGTGCCGGCGCCGATGTACTGGAGGTCCTGCATCGCCTTGGCGCAGGTCTCGCCAATTTCGGCGCGCATCGCGGTGTTGAGCGCGGGCGAGGGGCCTTCTTCCCAGACCTTCTGGTGCCGCCGCTGCAGCGAGCAGTCCCGCTCGCCCAGATGGATGGCGTGGCCCTTGCCGTCTCCAAGGACCTGGATCTCGATGTGCCGCGGCTTCTCGAGATATTTCTCGATGTAGACCGCATCATCCCCGAACGCGGCCTTGGCCTCGGTGCGCGCCGTCTGCAGCGCGACCACGAGGTCGGCTTCCGTGCGGGCCACCTTCATGCCGCGCCCGCCGCCGCCGGCCGCTGCCTTGATGATGACGGGAAAGCCGATGTCCCGCGCGATCCTGAGCGCCTCGGCGTCCTCGGTCACGCCGCCTTCCGAGCCCGGCACGCAGGGGATGCCAAGCCGCTTCGCCGTGCGCTTGGCCTCGATCTTGTCGCCCATGATGCGGATGTGCTCCGCCTTGGGGCCGATGAAGGTGATGTTGTGCGCCGCCAGCATCTCGGCGAAGCGCGCATTCTCCGACAGGAAGCCATAGCCGGGATGAACGGCGTCGGCGCCCGTGATCTCGCAGGCGGCGATCAGCGCCGGCATGTTCAGGTACGATTCGCGCGCCACGGGCGGGCCGATGCAGACGCTTTCATCGGCGAGGCGCACATGCATCGCCTCGGCGTCGGCGGTCGAATGCACGGCCACGGTCGCGATGCCGAGCTCCTTCGCGGCGCGCAGCACGCGAAGCGCGATTTCGCCCCGGTTGGCGATGAGGATCTTGTCGAACATGATCCGCCGCCGACCTTACTCGATCACCACGAGCGGCTCGCCATACTCGACGGGCTGCCCATCCTCGACGAGGATCGCGGTGATCGTGCCGGAGCGCGGCGCGACGATTTCGTTGAAGGTCTTCATCGCCTCGACCAGAAGGATCTTCTCGCCTTCGCGGACGACCGAGCCGATCTCGACGAAGGCCTTGGCGTCGGGCGAGGGCCGGCGGTAGGCGGTGCCGACCATCGGGGATTTGACCGCTCCCGGATGCGCGGCGGCGGCCAGCGGCGTCGCGACCGATGGGGCTGGCACCGCTGCAGCCGGGGCCGGCGCCGCCGCGGCGGGGGCCATGTGGACCGGCGCCTGGATCGCGGCCGTCACGGTCCGCGCCACGCGGATGCGCAAATCTCCCTTCTGCACCTCGATTTCGGTCAGGTCGGTCTCGTTGATGAGCTGCGCGAGGTCGCGGACGAGTTCGGGATCGAACGGGCTCTTGGTCGCCATGCGATGGACTTTCTTTCGGCGTTCGTCAGGCGGCCGGCCGCATGGCCGGCGCATCGTCTTGGGTGACGAGGCCTGAAGGGCAGGAACGGGCGATGTCGCGCCGATCGGCGCAGCCCGGCTGGAGCGGAAGATCTGCGGTGTGAAGCTGCTCGGACCCGGCGCCATCCGTCAGGCCGCGGAACCCCGATAGGGCCGCGCCAGTGATGAGGCATCCACGAACCATGTCAGCTCCCGCGCGGACGGGGCGGAGCCCCGCGGCCACGCGCCCTCATAGCCTTTAGCGGGGCGAAGGAAAAGAGCGCTGTTGAGCCGGCTGGCTCCCGACGCCGCGGCGCCGCGCCGTCAGCCGCAATTGGTCTTGCCGCATTTGCGCACCGAATCGATGCGGCTCTTGATCTGGTCGACGCCCACCGCTCCGAAGACGATTTCGTCGGCGATGACGAAGGCGGGCGTGCCGGTGAGCCCGAGGCGATCGCCGAGCACCACCGTCTCCTCGATCGCGGAGCGCGTCTCCGCGCTTTCCATATCGCGGCGCACCTGATCGAGGTTCGCGCCGTGCTCCTTGGCGACCTCCAAAGCCTTCGCGCCGTTGACCCGGCCGCGCTGGTTCATCAGCGCCACGTGGAACGCCCAGTACTTCTCGCCCCGGATCTGGTTCTTGACCGCGATCGCGACGCGGCTCGCCTCGACCGAGTCGGCGCCGAGCACGGGGAAATCGCGCAGCACGATCTTGAGTTTGGGATCCTGCTTGATGAGCTCCTGCAGGTCGGTCAGCGAGCGCTTGCAGAAGCCGCAATTGTAATCGAAGAACTCGACGAGCGTGACGTCGCCCTGCGGGTTACCCGCGACGGAGCTCTTCGGAGCGTCGAAGATGGCGGCGCGCTCGGTGACGAGAAGCTGCTTTTGCTGGTCGATCTGCGCCTGCTGCTGCCGCTTCTCCAGCTCGACCAGCGCCTCCTGGATGATTTCCGGGTTCTTCAGCAGGACGTCCTTGACGATCGCCTCGACGGCCGCACGCTGCTCGGGGCTCAGCCCCTGCGCCGAAGCCGGCGCGACGATCGCTCCGGCCGATGCCACGAGCGCCACCAGGGCGAAGGCGAGAGAGCGAAGCATGGTCTGTCCTTCCGAGAATCGGGTTGCGAGGCCCGCGCGTGCGATCCGCATATCACGAACGCGGCGGGCGATAATTCACGATGTCATCAGCCCTGAGCGCGCCCGGCGTGTTCGCGGGGAGCTTCTGCCGTGCCCGCGTCGCCTGGGTCTGCGCGGTGACGAGGTCGCCTTCAAGGAAGGCCGCCTGCGCCGCGGAGAGCTCCGCCATGCCGATATTGCCTTTCCGCGCGTAGGCCGTCGCAAGATGCCTGTGCGGATCGGGCAGCTCCTTCTCCCGCTGGGCTGCGTAGGACAATTCGCGGATGGCCTCGTCGAGGCTGTCCGCCGAGCCCGACGCGACGAGCGCATGGCCCAGCATACCCCGGATAAGGCCCGAACCCGGCGCCGCCCGGGCAGCCCGCCTCAACGGCTCCACCGCGGCCCGCGCCTGTCCGCTTTCGAGCAGGGCCTGGCCGCGAAGCTCGTGGAAGTACGGGTTGCCGGGCTGTTCGCGCAGCAGCGAGTCGATGCCAGCAAGCGCCTCCTGCAGCCGGCCGCTGCGATGGGCGGCGATGGCCCGCGCATACCGGGCCGGCACTGAGACGTCGTGCATCGGATAGCGCCGGTTGATGCCGTCGAAGCGGTCGATGAAGCCGAACAGCTTGGCCCGCGCCAGCGCATGCCGCGAGGTAAGGCCGGGACTATCCTTGGCGCCGTAATTGGGGCTGCCCTTGGCGAGGTCCTGCAGCTGGGCGATGCGCTCCTGCGGCAGCGGATGACTGATCTGGTAAGGATCGATGCTGCGGGACGTGAACATCCCGGTTTCGGCGAAACGTTCGAAGGTACGCAGCATGCCGCGCGAGCTTTGGCCCGTGGCGTCGAGGAAGCGCACCGCGGCGCGGTCGGCCGCCTGCTCCTCCGAGCGCTGGTAGGCGAGGAGGCTGCGCCGCGCGATTTCCGCGCCGCCGGTCATCAGCCCGCCCGCTCCATAGCCGGCATTGCCCACCCGGTCGCTACGGCTGGTCGCGGCGCCGACCATCGCGCCGGCCCCCACCACCATGCCGATGGCCGCGATGACCTGCGCGTTCGAGATTTCCTGCCGAAGCCGGGCGAGGTGCCCGCCTGCTATGTGCCCGGTTTCATGGGCGATGACGCCGATCACCTCGTTCGGCGTGTCGGCTTCCATCAGCACGCCGATGTTCATGAAGATGCGCCGGCCGTTGGCGACGAAGGCGTTGAAGCTGCGGTCCTGGATCAGCACGATGTCGGTCTGCGCGGCGTTGACGCCGGCAGCCCGGAAGATCGGGGCGGCGTACTCCCGCAGCAGCTGCTCGATTTCCGTGTCGCGGATGATCGAGATGCGCGACTGGCCCTGCTGCTGCGCCTGGGCCTGCCCCAGCAGCGCAGACATCATGGCGACGCAGCCGAGCAGGGCGACGAGACGCGGGCTCCGCCGGAATGCGGCACGGCCTTGCGTCGTCGATGATGGGGAGGGGCGCTTCAGCATGGACCTCGAGGCCGCAGCCAAGTCCGGCGGCAGGGCTTTATCCGCCTAGAAGCACTTGAAGGCAAGATTGCGACCACCTAAGCCGGCGCATCTCGAGGAATGGGCCGTGCCGCGATCCCTGAAGCAACCATCGTTGAAGCCGTCGTCGCGGGCGGCCGCCGTGTCGCCCTTCATCGTCATGGACGTGATGTCCGACGCCGCGGCCATCGAACGCGCCGGCGGTTCGATCGTGCACATGGAGGTCGGCCAGCCCGGCCACCCGGCGCCGAGGGTGGCGCGCGAGGCGGCCGCGGCGGCGCTCGCGACCGGCGGCGTCGGCTATACCGAGGCGCTCGGCATCAGGCCGCTCCGCGAACGCATCGCCCGCCACTATCGGGACTGGTACGGCGTCGGCGTCGACGCGGACCGCGTCATCGTCACCACGGGCTCGTCAGGCGGGTTTGCGCTCGCCTTCCTGTCGATGTTCGACGCGGGCCAGCGCGTCGCCATCTCGTCGCCCGGCTATCCGGCCTACCGCAACATCCTGAAGGCGCTCGGCCTTGAGGTGGAGGAAATCCCGACGGGCGCGGAGACCCGTTATGCCTTGACCGGCGCTCTGGTCGAGGCGGCGCATGCGAGGAGCCCGCTGGCTGGCGTGCTCGCGATGAGCCCGGGCAATCCCACGGGCGTGGTCATGAGCCCGGAAGCCCTCGCGGACCTCGCCGCCACCTGCCGCCGGCTCGGCATCTGGTTCATCTCCGACGAAATCTACCACGGGCTCACCTATGGCAGCGTCGCGGAGACCGCGCTGAAGTTCGACGATGGCGCCGTCATCATCAACTCGTTCTCGAAGTACTTCTGCATGACGGGCTGGCGGGTAGGATGGATGGTCGTCCCCGACGGGCTCGTGCGTCCCATCGAGCGGCTGCAGCAGAACATGTCCATTTCGGTGCCCTATCTCAGCCAGGTTGCGGCGCTTGCGGCCTTCGAGGGGCAAGAGGAGATGGAGGCCGTGCGTCGTGCCTACGCTCGCAACCGCGACATCCTCATGCAGGAGCTGCCCGGCCTCGGCCTCGGCCGCTTCCTGCCGGTCGACGGCGCCTTCTATGTCTATGCGGATGTCTCGGCGCTCACCAATGACAGCATGGATTTCTGCCGTCGCGCCATCCGCGAAGCCGGCGTCGCCATCACGCCGGGCCTCGATTTCGACACCACGAACGGCCACCGCTTCGTGCGCCTGTCCTTCGCGGGAACGGAAGCCGACATGGTCGAGGCGGT
>JAIXZF010000149.1 GCA_027489835.1 Hyphomicrobiales bacterium | reverse complement strand
TACCTTCCGGCCGATGGCCGCCTGCTCAGCATCGTCGAATATGACACGCTGTTCCAGCTGATCGGCACGACCTATGGCGGCGACGGGCAGGTCACCTTCGCCCTTCCCGACTTCCGCGGACGCAGCCTGATCGGCATCTCGGGCTCCACGCCGTTGGGCCAGGTCAACGGAACCGAGGCGACGGTGATCACGACCGCGCAGATGCCGACGAACATGGGCGGTAGCGGCGCGCTCATCTCGAACGCACAGCCGACCATCGCCGTGCAGTACCTCATCGCGCTGCAGGGGATATTCCCGCAGGCGGGGTCATCCAACTTCGACAACACCCCGTTCCTCGGCGAGATCATCACGGACATCACGAACATCGTGCCGCGGGGCTATGCGCGCGCCGATGGCCAGCTCCTCTCGATCAGCCAGAACCAGGCGCTCTTCTCCTTGTTCGGCACCACCTATGGCGGCAACGGCACGACCAACTTCGCCCTGCCTGACCTGCGCGACAGGACCGTCATCGGCGCCGGCGTTTCAGGCGACGTCTCGATCACGCTCGGGCAGCGGCCGGGCACGCAGAACTTCGTCCTGACCTCCGCCGACATCCCGCCCCTGACCTTCGATGGCACGGCGGGCGGCGATGTGCTGTATGGCGGCGATGCGGTCGACGTCATCGGCGGCCTCGGAGGCCACGACAGGCTCACCGGCAATGGCGGAGCCGACAAGCTGGCGGGCGGCTTGGGCGACGACACGATCGATGGCGGAGCCGGCAACGACACCATGGATGGTGGCCAGGGCATCGACACCGCCACCTACGCGCTGGACAGCCAGGTGGTCGCTGCCAACCTGTTCGGCGGGTTCGCGGTCCAGAATTTCGGCCAGCCCGGCGCTGCCATCGACACCCTTCTCTTGATCGAGAACGTCACCGGCGGCTCGAACGACGACTTCCTCATTGGTGGCAACACCGCGAACCGGCTCGAGGGCGGCGGAGGCGCCGACAACCTCTGGGGCTATGGCGGCAACGACACGCTGATCGGCGGCGACGGCAACGACATCATCGTCGGCGGCGACAATGACGACTCGCTCGAAAGCGGCCTCGGCCAGGATTGGCTCTATGGCCAGGCCGGCGCCGACACGCTGCGCGCCACCGATGCTACGGCCAACGCCTTCAACGTGCTGGTGGGCGGGGACGGCAACGATACGCTGATCGGCGGCCCGACGGGCTTCGACTATTTCTACGGCGGGGACGGCACGACCGGCGGCGGCAACGATACGTTCGTGATCTTCAGCAATTCCGGCATCAAAGTGATGAACGATTTCGAGGCGGGCGGCGTCAACGACGTGGTGCGCCTCCTCGGCACGCCGCTCGCGAGCTTCTCGCAGGTGCAGGCCAATCTCAGCTTTTCCGCCACCATCAACGGCGCGGTTCTCGTCATCGACGCCACCACGCAGATCTGGTTCCTCGGTCGTCTGCCGAACCAGTTCACTGCGGCGGATTTCGCCTTCGTCTGACGTTTTGCGCTCGGCACGAAAAAGCGATGTGCCCTGTGGCCCAGCCGGTCTCACAGCCTCGGCGGCATCATCTTCCAACATGCCGAAAATGTGGCTAGGCTCTGGCCCCGTTTGCTTTCCAGCGTCTGTGACATCAATGCCCCTTTCGTGATGTCGTCCTGGCGAGCGTTTCGACAGTTGGGTCAGCCTTAGCGAGCGTGCCATGACGATGCCAGTTGCCAGCGGCTCCACCTTCTCGGTCTACACCTTCACCAGCACCGCGCCGACCGAGCTGCTGCCGGTAATGTTTGCTGATGGCAGTTCTGCCGTGGTCTGGTCAGGCGTCGACACGACGCTTGACCCGTCCTTCACAGGCATCTTCGCACGCTTCTTCGATGCCTCCGGTGCGCCACGCGGCGGCGTGGTCAAGCTCAACACCGTGACGACGCAGAACCAGAACCTGCCCGAGATCGCGCTGCTCGAGAACGGCAACCTGCTCGTCAGCTGGTACAGCGATAACTCCGCGCCGCCGCCGCCGTCCGGCACTTTCAGCTTCGGCGGCGAAGTCGTGGCCCAGATCGTCAGCCCGACCGGCGCGCTGGTCGGCGGGGAGATCATTCTGCCCGCGGCGCCCTACGGTTACGAGACGCCCGCTTCCGGCGCGCCGGCGCGCACCGTGACGGCGTTGCCGGGCGGGGGCTTCGCGGCCGCGTGGGTGGATTTTCCAGGCGGGATCGCAAGCGGCGCCGGAACGATCACGGTGCAGATGCGGATCTTCGGCGCCAATGGCGCGCCCGTTACGGGCGACATCCTTGTCGACACGTTTGGGGGGCTGACCACGTTCGACAAGGTCGACGTCGACACCACGTCCGACGGGCGGATCTTCATCTCGTACCGAGAGCGCATCGACTCCTCGACCAAGCAGAGCTACGGCCGTTTCTACGAAGCCGACGGAGATCCGATCGGCAACGCGTTCACCATCGGTACGGCCGAGCGCAATGCCTTCAAGTCGCTGGTCGAGCCACTTTCTGGCGGCAGGATCGTTTACGTCTACGAGTTGACGGGACAGTCGAGCTACCGTGTCGTGCTGATGAACGAGGCCGGTGTCGCCACCAGCACGGCGGTCGTGCTCGGCGAGAAGGGCGATCTCGGCAGCGTCGTCGAGCGCCCCGATGGTGGCTTCATCGTCACGTTCACGGACACCACCCTCGGCAACGGCTCCAACAACGATGTGCTGATGCAGGGTTTCACCGCGGCCGGCGCACTCGACGGCGCGCCGATTCCCCTGCCGGGAACCAATGCCGGGTCGGACATCGCCGGCAACGCCTCGCCCATCGTCGGTGGCCGCATGCTGACGGCTTGGCTTTCGGGTTTCGACCTCAAGGCTCAGGTCTTTGCTTTCCCGGCCCAGCCGAGCGCCGGCGCGGACTCGCTGTCGGGCGGCACGGGCAACGACACGATCGACGGGCTGGGCGGTAACGACACCATCGACGGGCTGGGCGGCAATGACTCGCTCACCGGCTCGGATGGGTCGGACCTGCTGCGTGGCGGCGACGACGATGACGTGCTGCTCGGCGGGTTGCAGAACGATACGCTGGATGGTGGCAACGGCAACGACACGCTCGATGGCGGCGCCGGCTCGGATTCGATGACCGGCGGTTCGGGCGTGGACACCGCATCCTATGCCGTCGACACGCAGCCCGTCGCGGCGAACCTCTTCGGCGGGTTCGCAGTCCAGAACGCAGGTCAGCCTGCTTTCACGGTCGACACGCTGATCGCGATCGAGAACGTCACGGGCGGGGGCGGCGACGATTTCCTGATCGGCGACAACATCGCGAACCGGCTCGAAGGCCTCGGCGGCGCCGACAACCTCTGGGGTTATGGCGGCAACGACACGCTGATTGGCGGCGACGGCAACGACATTCTCGTTGGGGGCGATGACGCGGATTCGCTCGAGAGCGGCATTGGCCAGGACTGGCTCTACGGACAGGGCGGCGCCGACACCCTGCGCGCCACGGACGCCACGGCAAATGCCTTCAACGTCTTGATCGGCGGCGACGGCGACGACACCCTGATCGGCGGGCCCACCGGCTTCGACTATTTCTACGGCGGGGACGGGGCCACTGCAGGCGGCAACGACACCTTCGTCATCGTGGCGAATTCGGGCATCAAGGTGATGAACGATTTCGAGGCGGGCGGCGTCAACGACATGGTGCGGCTCACCGGCACGGCGCTGACCAACTATGCTCAGGTGCAGGCGGCGATGAGCTTCTCCGGCACCATCAACGGCACGGTGCTGGTGGTGGATGCGGGCACGCAGGTCTGGTTTATTGGTCGGCAGCCCAACCAGCTCACGGCCGGCGACTTCACCTTCGCCTGAGCGCGGCCGGCCCGTGAGCCCGGGGGCGCGCTGGCCACGGCGGTCGCCAGCGCCCGGCACATGCGGGGCCGGCGTCAATCGCCTTGGAGCGTCGCGAAAAGCTGCCCTAACCTGCTGGCCTTCGCCAACCGCAGGAATCGCCCCATGCAAACCCGCAAGCTCGGCCGCTCCGGCCTTCAGGTCTCGCCGATCACGCTCGGCACCATGATGTTCGGCGGCGCGACGGATGAGGCGGCTTCGGCGCGCATCATCGCCAGCGCCCGCGATGCCGGCGTCAATTTCATCGACACGGCGGATGTCTACAATGAGGGCCGGTCGGAGGAGATCGTCGGGCGCGCCATCGCGACCGGCCGCGACCGCTGGGTGCTTGCCACCAAGGCGGCGAACGCCATGGGCGAGGGGCCGAACGAGAAGGGCCTCTCCCGCAAATGGCTGATGCAGGCGGCCGACGCCAGCCTGAAGCGCCTCGGCACGGACTACATCGACATCCTCTACATCCACAAGGAGGACCACGGAACGCCGCTCGACGAGACCGTCCGCGCGCTCGGCGATCTCGTGCGCGCCGGCAAGATCCGCTATTTCGGCGTCTCGAACCACCGCGCCTGGCGCGTCGCGGAAATCTGCAGCCTCTGCGACCGGCTGGGGATCGACAGGCCGGTGGTGAGCCAGCCCTATTACAACGCGTTCAACCGCATGCCGGAGGTCGAGCATCTGCCGGCCTGCGGCTTCTACGGCCTCGGCGTGGTGCCTTACTCGCCGCTGGCGCGCGGCATCCTCACCGGCAAGTACGCCCCGGGTCAGGCGGCGCCGGAGGGAACCCGCGTGGCCCGTGGCGACAAGCGCGTGCTCCAGACCGAATGGCGCCCCGAGTCGCTGCGCCTGGCCCAGAAGGTCAAGGCGCGCGCCGAAAAGCGCGGCATGAGCGCGGGGCAGTTCGCGTTCCTGTGGGTGCTGGCCAACCCGTTC
>JAIXZF010000483.1 GCA_027489835.1 Hyphomicrobiales bacterium | reverse complement strand
GCGCCTGCGGCATGACGGTTCCCGCGCACGCGCTCCATGAACGGCGAGCCGGCGAAGATCCACACGAAGGACGGCGCGAACGTCACCCACACAGCCATCGTGCCGGCCAGCACGGCCCCCAGCAGCGGGCCGAACGGCTGAGGCGCACGCCACCCGGCGAGGAAGGCCGCGAACTGGTTGACGAGGATCGTCGGCCCCGGCGTCGTCTCGGCGAGGCCCAGCCCGTCGATCATCTCGGCGGCGCTGACCCAGCCCTTGTCGTTGACGGCGGCGTCGGCGAGGTAGGCGAGCACGGCATAGGCGCCGCCGAAGGTGATCATGGCCAGCTTCGAGAAGAACAGGCCGATGTCGACCAGGATGTGCCCCGCCCCGAGCGTCAGCGCCGCGAGCGCGACCGGCGCCCACCAGACCGCCGTCCAGGCCAGCGCCGCCCGCAAGGCGTCCGCGGCGGGAGCGGCAGGCGCGGCGGGAGGCTCGACGGAGCCGGCCTTGCGCCCAACCCAGTGGGGCCTGATCTCGGCGAGCACGGCTCCCGCCAGCGCCGCGGCTCCGATGACCAGCGGGAAATCGAGCGACAGGAAGGCCAGCGCGAACAGGCTGGCGGCGGCCACGGCCAGCAGGAACGGCGTCTTGAGCGCGCGGCGCGCAATCTTGATCAGCGCCTCGATCAGGATCGCGATGACGGCTGCCTTGATCCCGAAAAACAGGCCTTCGATCAGCGGCGCCTGCCGGCCGAGCACGTAGACGAGGCTCAGCCCCGTCATGACCACGGCGCCGGGCAGGACGAAGAGCAGGCCGGCGATGACCCCGCCTCGCATCCCGTGCAGCATGTAGCCGAGATAGGTTGCGAGCTGCTGGGCCTCCGGGCCAGGCAGCAGCGTGCAGAAGCTGAGCGCATCGAGGAAGCGCCGCTCCTCCACCCAGCGTTTCTCGTCCACGACCGCGCGGTGAAGCATCGCCACCTGCGCCGCCGCGCCGCCGAAGGACAGGCAGCCGATCCTCAACCAGAGCCGCGTGGCCTCGGCCAGCGTGGGCGGAGCCGCAAGCGGTGGGTCGGAGGCGTTCGCGGCCGTCTGGCCGGGGCCCGTTCCCGCCACGCCCTTCATGATGCTGTCTGCCTGACGAGGGCCTTGCCGTGCGGTGTCCGGGTCGGCCAATCATGCGTCTCGTTCGTGGCGTCGCTGCACCAGCGATAGAGCGCGTCGTAGATCGGCAGGCCCGCCTCGACCTGCCTGAGGTCGTCGTCGTACATGCGGGAAAGGCCGAGCGACATGGCCAGCAGGCCTGCGGCCTCCGGCGCAAGGTCTGGCCGCCCTGTGTCCGCTCCGCGCACGATCGCAGCCAATCGCTCCAGCGGTGCCGAACTGAGGCCGAACTCGGACACCATGACGTCGAATGTGCAGGCGTCACCCCGATGCGTCCAGAACGCGCCCTCGTCCGGCATGTCGAAACTCGTCGCGCCGAAACGCTCCGCCACGCCACTGACCTGGGACGGCGACACGAACAGGAACGTAGCCGACCGATCGACGAAGCGGCGGATCAGCCATGGGCAGGCGATCCGGTCGATCTTCGGCCGCGCCCGCGTGACCCAGAGCGTCGAGCCGTCGGGCCGCCGGTCTGGCACGCGCTCGCTCACGAGCATCGGCAGCCTGGCCTCGGCCCATGCCAAGGCGCCGCCTTCCAGATGCCTCGCCCGCGCGCCGAAACGCCTCAGCCAACCGGCCACGCCTTCGCTGAGCTTGAGCCCCTTCTGGCAGATCACGACCACGTCCTGCCCCGCATGGCCAGGCCCCCACGCCTCGACGTCGGAATGCTGGCGGCGGACGGAACCGGGCACGAGACGCGGATCGCAGGCAAAATCGGGCTCGGTGCAGACATCGATCAGCACCGGGCAATCGGGACGCCCGATCAGCTTGGACAGTCGTTCAATGGAGATGCTCGTCGTCGACGACATGGCTGCGCCCTTTGTTCGGTTGAACCGGACGCGATGCTTGGGCTGTCGCCTGATGGGGAGATCGCGGTCCCCATGGCGATTGGTAACCGGACCGGGAAGGGCCTGTCAAACCCGCCCTGCCGGTTTGCGCGGCTCCAGCCATGCGGGATGCGCGCTTCGAGGCCCCGCGCTGCGCGCATCGATGACGTGACGACATGACGCTAGGCCTTGGCCGGACCTGCCGTTAGCCTTCCGGCATTGATGCGCATGTCCCAAGACACCCTGCCTCGCGCCTCGCAGGCCCCGACCCCGGAGCGCGCCCGCAAGGATCGCCTCGTCGGCATCGGCATGATGGTGGCCGCGCTGGCGATCTTTTCGGTCCTCGACGCCACGGCGAAATGGACCTCGCAGTTCATCCATCCCATGCAGGCGGTCTGGGCGCGCTACTTCGTCAGCGTCGTGATCGTCATGGCGATCCTCAACCCCGTCACCGCGCCGGGCGTCGTGAAGACGGGCGCGCCCGGCCTGCAGGCGTTCCGCTCGCTGATGCTGCTGACCTCCACGGCGCTGAACTTCGTCGCCCTGCAGTATCTGCAGCTGGCCGAAACGATTTCGATCATGTTCGCAGCACCGCTGCTGATCGCGATCCTGTCCGGGCCCTTCCTCGGCGAATGGCCCGGGCCGCGCAGGATGGCGGCGATCGGCGTCGGCTTCCTCGGCGTGGTCGTGGTCATGCGGCCCGGCGCCCAGGGCCTGCATCCCGCCGCGCTGCTCACGGTGCTCGGCACAGTCTCCTATGCCTTCTACGCCTTGCTGACGCGCAAGCTCTCGCGCATCGATTCCAGCGAGACCACGATGGTGTATTCGGGCCTTGCGGGGCTCGCCCTCATTACGCCTGCGCTGCCTTGGCTGTGGAGCGCGCCGCCGAGCGGGCTCGTCTGGGCGGGCATGGGCCTGATGGGGGCGTGCGGCGCTTTCGGCCACTGGCTGGTCATCTGCGCGCACCGGCGCGCTCCGGCCAGCGTGCTTGCGCCGTTCATGTATTCGCAGCTCATCTGGATGCTGGCGCTGGGCTGGCTGGTCTTCGG
>JAIXZF010000132.1 GCA_027489835.1 Hyphomicrobiales bacterium | reverse complement strand
CGGCGGCAAGCAGAAGGCAAACTGCGAGGAGGGGGCGGCGCGTCAGGCCGCAAAGAAAAGCGCGCATTCCGGAGCCATCCCGATCGCGCTTTCATCGCCCGGGCAGGGTAAACGGATGGTTGCCGCGCTCGGTCGAATTGCGCGGAGGGTTGACGGCCCGTTAACTGGGCATCACTCGTCGGCTTCGGGCGAGGGCGCCGTAGGTCCGCCCGTAGCTGCCTGGCGCACGGCTCCAGCGGCGGGGCCGGCGGCCACAGGCGCCGCGACGCGCGCGCCGTTCAGCCAGACACGGCGGCCAATGTCGAACTCGCCGCGCAGCCAGCCCGTGAACTCCTGGTCAGTGCCATAGAAGGCGTTGCGGTCCACATCACCGCGGATGCCTGGTACGCGACCCGTCGTCGTATACTGCCAGAAGGCCCAGGGGCGCTCGGTGTAGCGCTCTTCCGGCGTGGCCGCGACGGAGCGCAGCCAGAACGGGTAGCGGTCGAATTCCCGTTCACCTTCAAGCACTTCCTTGTGGAAGGTGATGTCCGTGTAGATGATGGGCACTTTGCCTGTGTGCGCCTCGAGCTCGCGCAGCATCAGGCGGGCCTTCTCGAGAGCGATCTCGCGGGGGACCTTGCGGGGGCAGGTGCGGCTGTGGCCGTTCCATTCGAGGTCCAGCACCGGCGGCAGCGCATCCGGATCGCGCGGAATGTGCTGCACGAACCACTGCGCCTGCTCGTGGGCGGGGCGGCACCAATAGACGAAGTGGTAGGCGCCGACGGGCACGCCCGCGGCCTTCGCGCCGGCCCAGTTGAGGCGGAAGCGTTCATCCTCGTGGTCGCCTCCCTCGGTGGACTTGACGAAGGCGAAGCGCGTGCCGGCCGCGCGGACGGAGGCCCAGTCGATCTCGCCCTGCCATTTCGAGACGTCGATGCCGTGGATCGGGAAGCGCTGGGCGCTGACGACGCCCGGATGGGGCTTCACGTCGCCCTTGGAGGGGTAACGCCCGCTGAAGTCCGACAGCCCGCAACCTGCCAGCGTGCCGGCGACCGCGACGCAGAGGGCGGCCTTGGCCAGAAAATTTGTCAGAAGGCGAGGCATGGAAACTGGCGATCGTGCGGATTGTGTTGCGGCGAAAGGGAAAGGCCACCGCCAAGGCTCACTGTCGATGCAAAGAATTTCATTTGTGTTGACGATAACGCAAGCCGCGCCGCGCCGACAGGCGGTGGGACGGCGCGCCGCAGCGGCGTGGCTGGTGACCGCCCGAAAACACCACGTTTTCTGGATGTTGATTGGCACGTCCGCGCCCAAAGCTTAGGCGAGCGCTGGTCACTTTTCGACCTTCGTGACGCTCCAGGCGGCAACTCTTCAGTTTTTGTGATGAAGTCGAGAAGTTTTTGTGCGCCGACCCTTGACGTCTGACCGGCCGGAGCAAACTCGGGCGCATGCTTCGCCGGACAGCCGTTCTGCAGAAGCAAAACACCGTGTTCTCCCGGTGATTTGGACCGGGGCAGAGGGAGCATCAAATGAAGAACTGGCTCATGGGAATCGCCGCCGTCGGCGCGATGCTTCTGGGGACCACCGCGGCCGACGCCGGCCGCGACCTCGATCAGATCAAGCAGCGCGGCACGATCCGTTGCGGCGTGCAGGGACCGTCCAACCCGGGCTTTGGCGTTCCGAATGCGCAGGGCGTGTGGGAAGGCTTCAACATCGAGATCTGCCGCGCCGTCGCGATCACGATCTTCAACGATCCGAGCAAGGTCGAATTCGTTCCGGTGACCTCGCAGTCGCGCTTCCCGGCGCTGACGAACGGCGAAGTCGACATCCTGTCGAACAACACGACCTGGACGCTGACGCGCGACACCGGCGTGAACCGTTTCAACTTTCCGGCCATCGTCTTTTATGACGGCCAGTCGGTCATGGTTCCGCGCCGCCTCAACGTGACCTCGGCCCGCCAGCTCAACGGCGCGACGGTCTGCGTCCAGCCCGGCACCACGACCGAGCTGAACCTCGCGGACTTCTTCCGCCAGAACAACATCACCTTCCGCCCGGTGGTGATCGAGGCGCTCGACGAGCTGCGCCGCGCCTATGACCAGGGCCGCTGCGACGTGTTCACCAACGATTTCGCCGCGCTCGCCGCGCAGCGCACGCTGCTGACCAACCCGCGAGACCACGTCATCCTGCCCGAGCGCATCTCCAAGGAGCCGCTCGGCCCGACGATCCGCCAGGGCGACGAGGAACTCACCAACATCGTGGCCTGGACGGTCTTCGCCCTGATCGACGCCGAGGAGTTCGGCATCACCAAGGCCAATGTCGACCAGATCGCCGCGACCAACACCGACCCGCGCGTCCGTCGACTGCTCGGCGTCGAGCCCGGCATGGGCACGGCCATCGGCGCAGCCAATGACGGCTACGCCCGTGCCATCATCAAGGCCTTCGGCAATTACGGCGAGATCTTCGACCGCTGGCTCGGTCCCACGACCCCGCTCGCCCTCGAGCGCGGCCAGAACAACATCTGGACCAAGGGCGGCCTGCTCTACGCTCCGCCCGCGCGCTGAGCCCTTGCGGCCAGGCTCCATCGACGACAACGGCCCCGGGCGCGCCCGGGGCCTCATGCCAGCGGCGGCACGCTCCTTGCGTGACGCCTCAAAGCCAAGACCAACCGCATCGTCCAGCATCGGCGCGTCAGCATGAGCAGCATCGACACCGCCCGTGAGCGGTCCGGGCAGGTCAGGTTCTGGAACGATCCCGTCAAGCGCGGGCTCGCCCTGCAGGCCGGCCTCATCGCATTCCTGCTGCTGGTCGTCTGGGCCGCCTGGTCCAACATGATGGCCAACATGTCCGCCCGCGGGCTGGTGTTCGGCTGGGACTATCTATCGCGGCCCGCGAGCTTCGCCATCGGCGAGTCGCTCATCTCCTTCGCAACGACCGACAGCTATGGCCGGGCGCTCGTCGTCGGCCTCCTCAACACGATCCGCATCGCGGTCGTCGGCATCATCCTCACTACAATCCTCGGCATCGCGCTCGGCGTGATGCGGCTGTCGAGCAATCCGCTGCTGGCGCGGCTGGTTTCCGGCTATGTCGAGGTGGTCCGCAACACCCCGCTGCTGCTGCAGCTGTTCCTCTGGTACGCGATCATCAACTCGCTGCCCGGCCCCCGGCAGGCGGTGCATTTCGGTCCGGGCATGTATCTGTCGAACCGCGGCATGAAGGTGCCGTGGATCGAGTGGTCGCCCACGCTGTGGCCCGTCATCGCCGCGCTGGCCGCCGGGCTTGTCGGCATCCTCGCGCTCCGGCGCCGGCTCATCCGGAAACGCTTCGAGACAGGCGACGCACCGCCCCTGTGGCCCTTCGCGCTGGGCCTGCTGCTGGTGCCACCCTTCATCGCTTTGGCCGTGCAGGGCTTTCCGACCACCTTCTCGGTGCCGGAGTTGCAGGGCTTCAACTTCACCGGCGGCATCGAGCTGTCGCCAGAGTTCGCCGCGCTGCTGACCGGGCTCGTGCTCTACACGGCGGCTTTTGTGGCCGAGATCGTGCGCGGCGGCATCCAGTCGGTCTACAAGGGCCAGTGGGAGGCGGCGAGGGCGCTGGGCCTCTCCTCCGGGCAGCTCATGCGCCTCGTGATCCTGCCGCAGGCGCTGCGCGTGATCATCCCGCCGATGACGAGCCAGTTCCTCAACCTCACCAAGAACTCGTCGCTGGCGGTGGCCATCGGCTATCCGGACCTGGTCCACATCTCCAACACGACGATGAACCAGACGGGCAGGGCGGTGGAGGCCATCCTGGTCTTCGCCTCGATCTACCTCACCATGTCGCTGCTCACCTCCGCCGCCATGAACTGGTACAACGCCAAAGTCGCGATCCGGGAGCGCTGAAGCCATGAACGCGCCGCTTCCCAATGTCATGGCCGGCCCGCTCGCCGGCGCCAGGCGCATCTCCTTCGTCAGGGGCGAGACGCTGCCGCAGTCGCCGCCGCCGGACGATGTGCGGCTGAGCGTCACCAAGCGCGTCGTGCGCACCTATTTCGGCACGCCCGGCAACGCCGCGATCACCCTTGCCTGCGTGCTGATCCTCGCCTGGCTGCTGCCGCCTTTGCTCAACTGGGCGTTCCTCAAGGCGACGTGGACGGGCAACGCGAATGCCTGCCGCGAGGCTGGCGGGGCGTGCTGGGCCTTCATCCGCGAGAAGTTCTGGTTCTCGGTCTTCGGGCTTTACCCGTTCGAGCTGCGCTGGCGGCCGGCGACGGTGCTCGTGATCTTCGCGGCGCTTGTGGCGGTCTCGGCGCAGCGCCGCTTCTGGAGCATCAAGCTGGTCTACGCCTGGGTCGGCACCCTCGTGCTGATGCTCGCGCTCATGGGCGGAAGCGTGCTCGGCGTCCCGGTGCCGGGCCTCGCTCCCGTGCCGACGCGGCTGTGGGGCGGCTGGCTGGTCACGATCTTCCTTGCTGTCTTCGGCATGGCGCTGGCCTATCCGATCGGGATCGTTCTCGCGCTTGGCCGGCGCTCGGAGCGGCCCATCGTGCGCTTCGTCTGCGTGTGCTGGATCGAGTTCATCCGGGGCGTGCCGCTGATCTCGCTGCTGTTCATCGCCACCTTCATCGTGCCGCTATTCATGCCCACCGGGGTCGAGCTCGACCGCCTCGTCCGCGCGCAGATCGCCTTCGTCATGTTCGCCGCCGCCTACATGGCCGAGGTGTTCCGCGGCGGGCTGCAGGCCATCCCGAAGGGCCAATACGAGGGAGCCGATTCGATCGGGCTGAACTATGGCCAGAAGATGCGGCTGATCGTGCTGCCGCAGGCGCTGAAGATCACCATTCCGGCGCAGGTGAACACCTTCATCGGCCTGTTCAAGGACACGACCCTGGTGCTCATCATCGGCATCTTCGACTTCTTCACGACGCTGCGCTCATCGCTCGGCGACGCCAACTGGCTCGGCTTCGCGACCGAGGCCTATGTCTACGCTGCGAGCGTCTACTTCGTCTGCTGCTACGCGATGTCGAAATACAGCCAGCGATTGGAAGCCTCGCTGAACGAAGGGCAGAGGCGCTAAAGCCCGAACCAGAGCGTCGCGATCCCCAGGAAGGCGAAGAAGCCGACCACGTCCGTCACCGTGGTGACGAAGGTGCCCGACGACACGGCCGGGTCGATGCCCAGCTTGTCGAGGATGATGGGGACCGCCGCGCCAGCCAAAGCCGCAGCGAAAAGATTCGCGATCATGGCGAGGCCGATGACGACGCCGAGGCCCGCATTGCCGAACCAGAGCGACGCGATGGCGCCGGTGATGAGCGCGAAGGCAGCGCCGTTGATGAACGACACCAACAGCTCGCGCGTCAGGAACCGATTGAGGTTCCAGTTGCCGAGCTCGCCCGTGGCGAGCGAGCGCACCGCGACCGTCATGGTCTGCGTCGCCGCGTTGCCGCCCTGGCTCGCCACGACCGGGGCCAGCACCGCAAGGGCCACCATCTTCTCGAGGCTGCCCTCGAAGAGCTTCATCACGGCCGCCGCGAAGAATGCGGTGAGAAGGTTGACGAACAGCCACTGGAAGCGGCTGCGGGCAATGGCGGGCACAGTGTCGGAGAGCTCCTCGTCGCCCTTGACGCCGCCGAGCGCCTTGATCTCCTCGTCCGCCTCGTCGTCGATGATATCGACGATGTCGTCGATCGTCATGACGCCGACGAGCCGCTCGCCATCGTCGATGACTGGTGCCGATACGAAATTGTAGCGCATGAAGACCTGCGCGACGTCCGTCAGCTCGTCCGTTGCGTCAATCGTCCTGCGGTCCGGGTCGGCAAGGGCCGAAACCTTCACCGGGCGCTTGCTGCGCAGCAGCTTGTCGAGCGCGACCGCTCCGAGGAAACGGTGCGAGGGGTCGACCACGTAGATTTCGTAGAAGGTCTCGGGGAGGTCGCCCGTGTCGCGCATGAAATCGATGGTCTGCCCCACCGTCCAGAAGGGCGGGACGGCGATGACCTCCGTCTGCATCCGTCGGCCGGCCGTGCCGTCGGGATAGTCGAGGCTCTTCTGGAGCGCGATGCGCTCGGTCGCCGGCAGCTTGTCGAGGATCTCGGCCTTGTCGGCCTCGTCCATGTCCTCGAGGATGTAGACCGCGTCGTCGGAGTCGAGGTCGCGCATGCCCTCGGCGACGGCATCGGCCTCGAGCTCCTCGAGGATTTCCTCGCGGATCGAATCATCGACCTCGGTCAGGGCCGTGAAGTCGAAGTCGCTGCCCAGCGTTTCGATGAAGCGCGTGCGGTCCTCGGGCTCCAGCGCCTCGAGCAGCGCGCCCATGTCGGCCTCGTGCAGGTCGCCCGCCAGCGCGAAGAGGCGGTCATGGTCGCCGATGGCGACGAGCTCCGCGACGCGCTCAATGAAGGTGGGCACGATCTCGCCCTCCTCGTCGCGAAACGTCAGGCTGGCCTGCTGTCCTGAGGTGTTCCGCTCGTCCAGCTTGGGCTCCCGATGTCGGTCTGGTGTCGGCGCGGCGGCGCGCCGGTGTTCTCGCAAAGGATCGCCCCGTTGACAACGCCGGGTGGCAGGTAAATCAGATCGGCATGCAAAATCGTCGCACCCAGCGCGGGCCGATCCATCGCCGCGCGGCGCTTGCGGGCCTAGCCGCATCGGCCGCCGTCGCAGCGCTTCCGGCCTGGGCTGAGGCGCGGCGCAGTCTGGCCGGGCGCACCGTGCTGGCGGGTGGACCCGGCGGCGTCTTCGTCGGGCTCCAGAGCCATCCGCAGACCTTGGCGCTGGAGGATGGCGAGGTCGTCCTGACGCTCGATGACGGACCGCTGGCCGGGCCGACCGAGCGCGTGTTGGAGGCGCTCCGGCTGCACGAAGCGCACGCGACTTTCTTCCTGATCGGCCGCAATGCCCTGCATGCGCCGGGGATCGTGCGGCGCATGGCCCACGAGGGCCACAGCGTCGGGCACCATACCATGAACCACCCCTGGACGCTGCGGCAGCGCAGCTTCGAAACAGGCGTCCGGGAGATCGAGGACGGCATTCGCGCGGTGCAGTCCGCGCAGGGGCTGGCTGGGCCAGGGATCGCGACCCCGTTCTTCCGGTTCCCCGGCTTCGCCGATACGCCGGAGCTCAACGGCTGGCTCTCCCAGCACGACATGCTCGTGTTCGGCAGCGACCTGTGGGCCAGCGACTGGACGCCGATGAGCCCGGAGCGCCAGCTGAGCCTGCTGATGCAGCGGCTCAACCGGGCTCGCAAAGGAATCATCCTCCTCCACGACGTGATCGGGCAGACCGCCGCGATGATGCCGGCTTTCCTCGCAGCCCTGCATGCGGGCGGCTACAAGGTCGTGAGCGTCAAGCCGGGCAGCGCGCGGCCTGCGCTCGCTTCCGCGCCCCAGGGCTGGAGTTCGCACACCGAGCGCATGATCCGCCGTCGGGCATGAGCGGGGCGACATCCCCTCCAAACGACGACGGCGACCCTGGCGGATCGCCGTCGTGGAGCTTTCGCCCGAAATGGTGCGGCCAAGAGGACTCGAACCTCCACTAGTTGCCTAACTAGCACCTCAAGCTAGCGCGTCTACCAATTCCGCCATGGCCGCGGAGCGTCCCGCGCAAGCGCGTCGGGACAGCGAGCGGGGGTCTAGCAAATAGCCCTGCGGCTCACAAGCCTTGATCTGAGCGAAATGCCAACCGGTTCGCCGGCTCAGGCGGCCAGCGCCTCGGGTTCCGGCTCGGTGGGCTCGGGCTCGGGCGGGCGCTGCGGCTCGCGCAGGACGCGGGGACGCTTGAGCAGCTCGGTGATCTCGACCTGGATACGGGTTCCGGCGACGATGACCTGACCGATGGCGAAGACCTGCCCGTTGGCCACGACCTCGACCAGCTCGCCCTCGGTCGCTGCGAGCTCGATCACCGCGCCGCGGCCCATGCGCAGCAGCTTGTGCACGGGCATGATCGTCTGGCCGAGGATGACGCTGACATTGATCATCACCTTGTCGAGGTCGGTGTGCAACGCTTGCCTCCTGGACGCGAAATCGCCACATCATCTGCTGCCGCAACAGTGCGACGGATATGGTTAATCAGTTGTGAAGCCCGCACCGCGCGACGATCTGGACTGGCGTCCTTCCGGAGCCGATGCGTCGGTGGAATGGCGCGTGACCGACGGACTGACCGGCTACGCCGAGGCTGTCGCGGCCATGGAGGCGCGCGTCGAGGCGATCGCCGCCGGCGAGAGGCCCGAACTCGTCTGGCTCGTCGAGCATCCGCCGCTCTACACGGCCGGCACCTCATCCGACCCGGCGGATCTGATCATGCCGGATCGCTTCCCGGTGTTCCAGACGGGCCGGGGAGGGCAGCACACCTATCACGGCCCTGGCCAGCGCGTAGCCTATGTGATGCTCGACCTGAAGCGGCGGGGCCCCGATGTCCGCCGCTTCGTCAGCGGGCTCGAGGCCTGGCTGATCGGCACGCTGGCTGCGTTCAACATCGTGGGCGAACGACGCGAGGACCGCGTCGGCGTCTGGGTGGCGAGACCGGACAAGGCGAGCCCGGCCGGCGCGCCTGCCGAGGACAAGATCGCGGCCATCGGCATCCGCGTCCGGCGCTGGGTCACGTTCCACGGCGTGTCGATCAACGTCGAGCCGGACCTGTCGCATTTCGACGGCATCGTGCCCTGCGGAATCACCGGCCATGGCGTCACCAGCCTCGTCGACCTTGGCCTCCCAATTTCGATGCCCGAGGTCGACGGCGCCCTGCGCGCCTCGTTCGAGGAGATCTTCGGGCCGACCCATAACGCAGGCCGGGAGCTGGGCTGAAGCGCGGGCGGCCCGGGCGTTGCGGAACCTCGAGGGGATCGGGGCCGTTCCATCAGCAAGACCGCCGGTCGATGTGACAGGCGACGCAAGGATGGTGACGTCATGAAGAAGATCGCATTCGCCGCGCTGCTCGGAGCCCTGGCCGCAGCGTGCAACACGACCGACCAGAGGATCGCGGGCGCCGCCGTCGGCGCTGGCACGGGCGCCGTGGTGGCCGGCCCGGTGGGCGCTGTCGCCGGCGGCGCCGTCGGCGCGATCACGGCGCCGACGGTGACGCGCGAGACGCGCCGCGCCGTCCGCCGCAGCAACAACTACTGAGCGCATCGGCCAAGGCCCGGCCTCTGCCGTTGCGCACCGGCCTGCCACGCGCCATAACCCTCGTCCGTTTCGAGAGGTTTCCGGCGCATGGCGGTCCTGACCAGCAATGTTGACGTCGCATCGGCCGAAAGCCGGGCCAACGCCGCCGAGTGGGGGCGGCTCCGCGAGGAACTTGCGCACCGCCGTGCCGTGGCGGCCGAAGGCGGCCCGGCGAAGGCTCGCGAGCGCCACAGCGCGCGTGGCAAGCTCCTGCCGCGCGAGCGAGTCGCGGGCCTGCTCGATGCCGGATCGCCCTTCCTCGAGATCGGCGCGCTTGCCGCCTTCGGCATGCATGACGGCGACATTCACGGCGCCGGGCTGATCGTGGGCATCGGGCGAGTCTCGGGCCGTGACGTGATGGTCGTCTGCAATGACGCGACCATCAAGGGCGGCACCTACTATCCCATGACGGTCAAGAAGCACCTGCGGGCGCAGGAGATCGCCCGCGAAAATCGCCTTCCTTGCATCTACCTGGTCGATTCGGGCGGGGCGAACCTGCCGCACCAGACCGACGTCTTCCCCGATCGCGAGCATTTCGGGCGCATCTTCTACAATCAGGCGACCCTGTCGTCGCTGAAGATTCCGCAGATCGCCGTCGTGATGGGCTCCTGCACGGCTGGCGGCGCCTACGTGCCGGCCATGTCGGACGAGACGATCATCGTGCGCCGTCAGGGCACCATCTTCCTCGGCGGTCCTCCTTTGGTGAAGGCCGCCACGGGCGAGGTCGTATCGGCCGAGGACCTCGGCGGCGGCGACGTTCATACGCGTCTGTCGGGGGTAGCGGACCATCTGGCCGCCGATGACCGCCACGCGCTCGCGCTGGCCCGGCGCATCGTCGGAACGCTCAACACGGTGAAGTCTCCCGACATTGCGCTCACCGAGAGTGTGGACCCCGCGCTCGATCCGGCCGAGCTGGAAGCCATCGTGCCGACGGACCTCAAGAAGCAGTATGACATCCGCGAGGTGATCGGGCGCATCGTCGATGGCTCGGAATTCGACGAGTTCAAGGCCCGCTATGGCACGACGCTGGTGACCGGCTTCGCACGCATTCACGGCATCCCCGTCGGCGTCATCGCCAATAACGGCATCCTATTCTCCGAAAGCGCGCAGAAGGGCGCGCACTTCATCGAACTGTGCTGCCAGCGGCGCATACCGCTGCTGTTCCTGCAGAACATCTCGGGCTTCATGGTCGGCCGCGACTTCGAGGCGCG
>JAIXZF010000085.1 GCA_027489835.1 Hyphomicrobiales bacterium | reverse complement strand
TGCCGCAGCACCGCATCCGGCACGCGCGACATCTGCTCGGCCAGCCGCTCGTTGACGATCGTGTCCGTGCGGCGGCGCTCGATCATGGCCTCGGCCCTGCCCAGCGTCTGCGCCCAGCTGTCGCCCGGCTTGCGGCAGGTGCAGGTGCGGTCGAACTGGCGCCGGTAACGTCCCGCATTGGGCATCGAGGCATAGGTCAGCCCGGAGCTGCTGACAGCTCCATCGATCTCGCCGTCGTCGCCAAGGAAGTACACATCGACGGAGGCGCCGGGGCATGAGGCTGAGCACAGCTCGGAAGGCCGCGCGCCGCCGGCGAGGGCTGCCGGCAGGGGAAAGAAGAAGCCGTCGCATTCGCGGACGCAGACGGTGCGCCCGGCGCCCCAGGCGGCAGCCCTGGAGTCCTCCGGGGGCGGATCGAACTTGAGCTGCTCGTCGAACACCTCCGGCGCGGTCGCGGCCCGCGCGCGCGATGGCGCGATGGCCTGAGCCATCAGGACGCTGCCTTGCCGTGCAGCACCGTCGCCCGGCCCGTCAATACCAGTGCTATCCCGTCCCGACTTGTCCTGGTTTTGCGCGGGCGATGACGACGGAGCCGAACCGACGCAAAGCAATATGCCGATGAAGACAAATGCCAAGGCGCGCTTACAGGCAATGGTCATGGCCGCAGGGCGCATTTCATCGCCGCAGAACCTGCTGGCTGCCGAATTGTCCTGCCCAGAACTTCATCATGACTCCCGGTCCTGGCATTCATCCTGATCCCATCATCGGCTTGACCCTCCGGGAGCGCCACTTTACGTCGATGTCCTGACCCGCTGAGAGCCCTGATGATGATCGGCACCATCGCGAAAGTCCAGATCGGCGCCGATGGATGGACCGCCGAGGTCACGTTCACCGGGATGGGCGTCGCCGGCTCCTCGGCCGCCTACGACCTCGCCGCCCAGTCCGCGCCCCGGGTGCGCTTCGAGGTCTCGTCACCGGGCTTCGATGAAGCGGGCCAGCCCTCCCTCGCCACGCGCGACGTGATCGCCACGCGTGTGGTGCGGGAGCCCTATCCCAACCAGGGCACGCTGGACCAGCGCGTCGTCAACGGTGATCTGGTCGTCACCTTCGCCCTGTCGGACTACGTGTTCGCCGGAGAGACGATCTCGCTCGACGCCTCGGCCGGAGCCGCGAGCATCATCCCCGTCGGCCAGGGCGCGCTCACATCGACGGCCGCAGTCGACATCCCCGTCGACAACGCGTCGGCGCTGCAGGCCGGACAGGCGAAGCCCGTGGCCAACTTCGCGACGCCGGACCGGCAGCTCGTGACCGACAAGATCCATGTCGAGGTGGTTGCGGCCAGCATGTTCGCCGAGGCCGGCGATCCGGTGGCTGCCGTCCGCTTCATCGCCACCGACCAGAGCGGGGGGCGCGTCGAGCACGTTGTGAGCGCCGCGACCGTGTCGAACTGGGGAGAGGGCGACGCCAGGCCTGTCAGCGTCTATGCCGCCGACATCCCGACCAGCGGGCTGAAGGACGGCGATCTGGTGACCGTCCGCGCCGAGGTGCTGCCGCATGCTGGCGAGGCGCTGTCCAGCGCGCCGGCCGGCGCCGTGCGGTCCAACCCGACCGCCTTCGCCGACCAGGTCTATCTTCTCGACAAGGATGGCTCCTTCGGCAAGGCCTTCGCCTATGTCGACACGGACGCGGCGGCCGGCTCGGGCCGGGCTAGCGCAGACGCAGCGGCAGCTGCAGCGACCCCCTTCAAGACGATCGGGGAGGCGCTGGCGGCGGTGCAGGCCTTCAATGCCAAGACGTTTGGCCGCGCCAATGTCGACAACGCCGAGATCCGGCTGACCGAGGGCACGCATGTCTGGGTCGGGTCGGCCGTGAACGCCATCAGCGTGGTCGGTAAGGATGTGTGGGTGACCATCACCTCGGACCCTGCCGCCAGCCGCGAAAAGGTGATCCTGACCGGCGCGACCGACTCCCGCAACACCAACGCCTTCGCCGACTTCATCAAGATCGAGGACGTCACCATCGACCGCACGCCGATGGGCACATCCACGGCAGCGATCACGCGCGGGGACGCGGGCGACCGGCTGTGGTTGCATGACGTCACCTTCGATGGCAACGACCAGAAGGCCGGCTCCTTCCTGCAGGACAACATCTGGGTGACGCAGTCCGACCTCAACGAGATAGGCTCGGCCTTCAGCGCCTTCGGCTCGGCGATCAACGGCTTCAAGTTCCGCGGGGTCACCGCCGACACGCCCACGGGCGCGACCATGAACGGCAACCTGCTGATCGGCTCCGACACGCACAACATCGAGACGCGGTTCTACAAGCCGCCGAGCCCGCTGGATTCGAGCGGCGCCTTCATCGGCTACAACCGGATGACCGATGACGGCTCCGCCACCTTCGTCGACGTCGCGCGTTTCCAGGAGGTGAAGGGCTTCGCCATCGTCGGCAACCAGTTCGTGACCGGCGACGGCACCCAGCCGGCCATCAGCCTGTCGGCCGATTCCCACTTCTATCCGGTCAGCAACCTGCTGTTCCAGAGCAACACGGTGACGGGCGCGCGGGTCAATGTCGGCTACAACGACATCGCCGACCAGAACCACCTGAAGACGCTGTTCTCGCTGGAAGGCAACACCCTCCAGCAGCTCAACACAAAGCACGACGTGTTCTCGCTGGATGCCGACAATGTCGGCGGCTGGGCCGCGCTCTATGGCGTCGGCTCCCGGAACAACGTCGTCGTCGAGACCCCCGCGTCACGCAACTTCAACCTCGAGTTCGACGGGCTCGGCACGACCGTGGCAGGGCAGCTCCGCAACGTCACGGCGCAGACCCAGGTCGTCACCGCGCCGAATGCTTCGCCGATCGCCGCGGCCGACAGCTACGCGATGCTGCAGGCCGACCGGCTGGAGATTTCATCCGCGAGCGGCGTGCTCCGCAACGACGTCGATCCCGAAGGGCAGGCGCTGTCGGCGGTGCTGGTCAACGGGCCGGCGAACGGCACGCTGACGCTCGCGGCCGACGGCTCTTTCATCTACACGCCCGGCGAGGCGTTCTTCGGCTTGGACAGCTTCACTTACCGCGCCAGCGACGCCTCGGCCCAGTCGGCGGTCACGACGGCGTCGATCCGGGTGACCCAGCGCACGGATCGGCCGGTGGCCGTCGACGATGGAGGCTTCGCCACGACGACGGGGACGGCCATCGGCATCGATCTGGCGAGGCTGCTCGCCAACGACCAGAACGCGACGGGCGGCCTCATCACGGTCACGTCCGTCGGACAGGCCGTCAACGGCACGGTCCTGCTCTCGGGCACGCAGGCCGTGTTCCAGCCCAGCGCTGGCTTCATCGGCGACGCCGGCTTCACCTATATGATCAGGAGCTCCACCGGCGGGGAGGACACGGGGCGGGTCACCGTTTCGGTCAACTTTGGCCCGTCAGGCGGCGACGTCGTCATCCTGACAGGCACGGATGGGGACGACCGTTCGTTCGCCAGCAAGAATGGCCGCGAGCAGATCGACGGGAAGGGCGGGGCGGACTGGATCGATGGCCGGGGCGGCGCCGACACGCTCATCGGCGGGGCCGGCCGGGACACCCTTGTCGGCGGCGCCGGCGACGACGTGCTGGTGGGCGGAACGGAGGGAGACCAGTTCCGCTTCGATGGCCGCTCCGTCGTCGGCATCGAACGCGACACGATCCTCGACCTCGACTTTTCCAGCGGCGACACGCTCGCGTTCAACGCCTTCGCAACAGGCACATTTCGCGCCGCGGCGGGAGGCAATCCGCTGTCCGTGGTCAGCGGCGGTTCCGGCATGATCGTGGATTCGGTCGCGGACCTGGTCGAGGCGGCTATGCAGTCGCCGGATGTCTGGGCCACGGCCGAAGGGTCGGACGGGTCGCTCCGGTTCTGGGTGCGGGATGCTGACGGCGATCAGGTGCAGGTGCAACTGAACGGGATGCTGACGGGCTTTCTTAACGCGGGGGGCGTACTCTTGGCGTAGGAGCCCTGTTGCCCCAGGTCACCGTTGGCCCCAGGGCTGCTTGCGGCCGCCATTCCACGGATGCATAGAGCGGAATGCTCGATCAAGACCTCAGGACCAGTCCGCTTTCACCCGCCCTCATCAGGCTCTACGGCAAACCGGGCGTCGGTCGGCGGCCGCTGGCGGTCGCGTCGCGGCTCGAAGGTGGCCCGTTCTTCAGCCGCACGATGCGGCTCATCATGGCGCGCTTCCACCAGGTCGAGATCGGCGCCTACAGCTACGGGCCCTGCTTCGATCCATCGGCCTTTCCAGGCGGGGCCAGGGTCGGCCGCTACGTCTCGATGGCGAGCGGGGTCAAGCGGCGTCTCGATCACCCGCTGGGCCATCTCGTGCTCCATCCCTTTCTTTACAACGACAAGCTCGGTTACGTGCCGAGCCGGACCATCTCGCACGAGCCGATTGAGATCGGCCATGACGCCTGGATCGGCGAGAACGTGATCTTCACGGAACGCTGCCGGCGTGTCGGCATCGGGGCCGCCATCGGGGCCGGGTCGGTGGTGACGCGGGATGTGCGCGATTTTGAGGTCGTGGCGGGAACGCCCGCCCGCGTCATCCGCCGCCGCTTCACGGACGACGTATGCGAGCGCATCCTCGCGAGCCGCTGGTGGGAGCGGCCGGTCGCGGAGCTCGCCCGCCACGCCGCCGAGCTCAACGTTCCGGTGGCGCTCTGGCCACTGGACCACCCGGTGCTTGTGCCCGGCCCTATCGCAGCGCAGGCGGGAGGCTGACGTGGCTTCGACACGTCTCGAGACGGTGATCGAAGCCGGGCTGTGCTCAGGCTGCGGACTTTGCGCCGCGATCATGGGGCCGGAGCGGGCCACGATGGATCTGGCCGGAGCGGGCTACCTGCGCCCGCAGCTCGCAGGACCGCCGACGCCCGAGCAAGACGCGGTGATCGCGGAGGTCTGCCCGGGCAGCCAGGTGATGCTGCCGCAAGGCGGCGATGGGCTGGGCGCCCCCGAGTGGGGCCCCCTGCTCGCGGTCGCGACCGGCCATGCGGTGGATGACGGCCTTCGGCGTCAGGCTTCGTCGGGCGGGGCTCTGTCCGCAACGCTGAACCACCTGCTGAGCTCCGGACAGGCCGAGTTCATCCTGCAGGTCACCGCCAGCGATGGGCAGCCCTGGCTCAACCAGATTGTCCGCAGCAGCAGCCCCGGAGACGTGCGCCAGGCCAGCGGCTCGCGCTACGCCCCTTCCGCTCCGCTCGAGCCCATCGTGCGCTGCCTTGCCGAAGGGCGCCGCTTCGCCGTCGTGGGCAAGCCTTGCGACATCGCCGCCCTGCGCGCCTATGCGAGGCACGATTCGCGAGTGGACGAACTCGTCGTGGCGATGATCGCCTTCATGTGCGGCGGGGTTCCCAGTGAAACGGGCGTCAGGCAGCTGTTGAAGCGGATGGACGCCGAGCCGTCGCAGGTGACCGCCTTCCGCTTCAGGGGAGATGGCTGGCCCGGGATGGTTCGCGCGACGCTGGCGGACGGCACCGGGCGCACGATGTCCTACCATGATTCCTGGGGCGGCGTGCTGAGCAAGCACGTGCAGCTCAGGTGCAAGATCTGCGCGGACGGGGTCGGGATGTCGGCCGATCTCGTGTTCGCCGATGCCTGGTATGGCGATGCCGCCGGCTACCCCCTGTTCGAGGAGGCCGAAGGTCGCTCGCTGGTGCTGGTTCGGACGGAGAAAGGCAAGGCCCTGGCTGCGGCAGCCGAAGCGGCAGGCCAGCTCGCGACGCATCCTCTGCCGGCTGCGGAGATCGACGCGATGCAGCCCTACCAGTTGCGGCGTACCCGGCTCACGCTGTCGCGCCTGCTCGCGATGCGCGCTACGGGCCGGCCCACGGTTCGCTACAAGGGACGATCGCTCGCGGCCTTCGCGGCGGCTGCAGGCCTGATGGCGAACGTTCGGAGCTTTGCGGGAACGTTGTCACGAGCGGTTCGGAATCGTCTTTAGCCGGATAGAGCAATCTCACGAAAAAGCGTGCCAAATGAAAAAGGCCGCGGCGCTTGTGCGCCGCGGCCTCAAGATGTCAGACGGGACCCGACGATCAGACGTTCGCCGTAAAGCTCCAGCCATTGGCGGCGAGATAGGTATCCCAGGCGCCCGAGAGATTGCCGGACCATGCGTCGAGCAGCACGATCTGCTGCACTGCGCCGGTGCCGGTGTTCTTGACGGTGAAGATCACGTCCGTGCCGGCGCCGACATTGTTGTCGAGGCTGACCGATGCAGAACCGCCAGCCGCCACGGTGGTGGTGCCGTTGTACTCCAGCTGGATAGACATAATCTCGACGTTCTGGCCGCCGCCCGAAGACATGAAGCTCAGCGTGTCGTTCTGGCGGAGATCGAAGTCGGCGACGTAGTCGATGCCGCCATTGGTGATGTGGCCGGCGCTCCACTGGAAGGTGTCGGCGTCGAGGCCGCCGAAGACCACGTCGTTGCCCTGGCCGCCGATGATGAGGTCATTGCCGCGGCCGCCGCGGATCACGTCATCGCCGCTGAGTCCCATGATGGTGTCGTCGCTGGCCGTGCCGATCAGCGAGTCCTGAAAACCTTTTGCATTGCCCGTGATGATGGCCATGTGTCTTTTCCTTCGTCTTCGTGGATGGATACTGGAGGTTTTAATTCAAACCGGTGCGCGCGATGGGCAAAGCTCAGACTTTATGACCTGTCTACCGACCCTCCCGGCTACCGAAGTCGCCCGGACAATCTGCTCACGATCGTCAGCTCTTTCTCGCTCAACCCGTAAGTGCACTCCCGGAGTGTTTCAATAACGATCACCGCACTGAGAGGGTAGTTACGACACTTTATACCATGACGCAAGCGAGCGAGGAAGCGATCGCAGGGAAACCCTACGAAAATATGAGCGATTGATTCAAAATAGATTCGTGGACTCCCGCTTCATGCGAGACAGGACCGATGTCTATCCGGAGGGAAGCGGCGTGTTTGCCAATGTAATTTTTGGCTAGAAGCGCCTGCCTTTAAGTAAGCATTGGCTCTCTTTGTCCATTATTTTGCCTAATTCACGGGCGAGAATAGCGTAGCCGTCGCTGTTCAAATGAAGCGCATCGGAGCTCCATCGCTGGGATAAATAAAGACTATCATCCGGGTTCGAAAATTCTTCAGCCGCGAGGATTCTGAACCGGTCCGCGGCGCGAGCGCGCAGTTCGCGATTCACCATGATTACAAGATCGGCCACGGAGGGCTGCCAGGCGAGTCGGCGGAGCAGGTCCGGGCGTGCGGGCGGGATCACCGTCGCGATCAGCGCGCAGGCCCCTTGCTCCTCGATCTGCCGCGCGGCCGCGAGCAGGCGCTCGACCAGCGCGAGCGCGACGTCGCGGGCGGCGGCTTCGGCCAAGTACGATGCCGCCACGAGGTCGTTGATGCCGGTCACGAGCAGGACGGCGCGCGGCCGCAATGCCAAGGCATCGTCGGCGAGGCGGGCGAGCGTCTGCGCGCTGGTTTCGCCGCCGACGCCCCTGATCAGGGTCTGGCCGCCGGCGACCGGCGGCGGTGGCCGCCACTGGGCCGCCCGCGAATCACCGATGACGACAAGCGCGACCGCCTCACCCGCAGCCAGCACGCGCGCATTGTCGGTCCTGAACAGCGGGGAAGGCGGATTCGACAGCGCCGCTATCTTGCCCCGTCCATAGAGCCATGTGGCAAGCTGAACGCCCCCGGCCACTGCGATGAGGACCGACAGCAGGATCAGCAGCGCCCGAACGGTCCTGTCAGCCGGCACGGACAAGGCCGGACGGAGGCTTCATCGCTGGGCCCGCGCAGCGCGGATCGGTGCGCCCTCGACATAGGCGGCTTCGAAATGCTCCTTGAGGATGCCCCAGCGGACCGTTTCGATGCCGGTGCGCAGGATGCGCGCGGGATTGCCGCCAACCATGGAGTTGGGCGGGACATCCTGCGTGACCACCGCGCCGGCCGCGACGATGCAATGATCGCCGATCCTGACGCCTGGCATGATGATCGAGTGGGCTCCGATGAAGCAATTCCTGCCGATGTAGGTGTCCGTGGTCAGGGCCCGCGACATGTCGTGCGTCAGCACGACAGCGCCGAAGGCCACGTAGGTGCCGTCGTCGATATGAACCCCGGTCGGGTTCGTCACGTCGAGATGCGCCTTGAGCGAGATGCGGCATCCTGGGTGCACATCCATGCGGTGGAAGCGGCGCAAATAGCCGATGCGCACGCCGAGCAGCCAGTTCCTCAGCGCGAGGACCACCTTGACGATCGGGCGCTTGGCGTTCGGCAAGCGCGAGCGAGCCCTGAAGTCGGCGTTCCGGGGGGTCGGCATCGGCTCAATTCCTGGATGGCGGCAGGCTGCGCCGGACGTCGTGCGGCGGGGCCTTTCGCGAAACTCGAGCCGCCGGGGCACCATGCCTGGTGGCCATCGACGGTCGCGGCGCAGTTCCGGAGAGACGGTCGACGGAAGCCTTCGGGCGGCTGCGGGCTCGCCCTTCCCGTTCGGCCCGTTGCTCCGCGACGCCTGCAGGCGCCGTCGCTTCGGCCCGCACGAGCATCGCCATCGCCATCAGGACGAAGATGAGAAGGTGGTTGTCCGCCTGCGACAGAACGAGCTTGATGACGACGAAGGCGAGCAAGGCGGCAGCGATCGGGCCGCCGAGCCAGGCGGACGGGCTGCGCCGCTCGACATAGGTTCTGGCCCCGGACCAGATGGCCAACCCCACCATCCCGAATAGCGCGACGAAACCCACGATGCCGAATTCCAGCAGCGCACTCAGCCAATAGGTGTCGATGGTGAGGACGCCGGCAAGATTGGTGAAGCCGAGCGTCTCCGCGCCCAATCCCGCTCCGTGCCCGAAAAGCGGCCTCTCGAAGATGCGGGGAATGCCCTGCACCCACATCTCGAACCGGCTGTCGGTGCTGGCCTGCTGCGCGCCGCCGCCGATCGTCAGGGCGCGAAGCCGGGGGCTCGCGGCGATGGCCGCGACGAAGCCGGCAAGCAGGACCGGCAGGAGCATCACCAGGAAGGGCCCCAGCATGCTGCGCTTGTCGGCCTTCCAGACCCGGAAGACATAAAGCGACATCACCGCCATGAAGACGGTGATCGATCCGACCATGCCAAGCCGGGATCCGGACAGATACTGCGCCGGAAGGATCGCGATCGCGGTCACGAGGCCCAAGGTGCGCAGCAGCAGGCCGCGCCCGTCGACGAAGGCGAACAGGGCGAAGGGCAGCAGGACGGCGAGGAACTCGGCGTAGACGAGGCTGACGGTGAAGGACCCCTGGACACGATAGCCCTCCGCGCGGAACGTGCCCTGCAGGATCCGCGTCAGGACCTCGCTGTCGGCGCCGAATCCGGGCGGCAGGTAATCCAGCCAGAGCAGGCGCTCCTGCCGCGCCTCGAGAAAGCCGACCAGGCACTGGAACAAGGCAAAGACGATCAGAAGCGTTCCGAACAGCTGCAGGCGCCGCCGATCGCCGAGCAGTGAAAGGGTCACGAAAAGCGGAAACGTCCAGTACAACTGGAAAAGCGCGAACTTCTGAAGCGCCTGGCCGGGGTTGCGCGAGGTCGGGATGCTCAGCAGCTGGCAGGCAATGAAGATGCCCAGCAGCATGAAGAAAGGACGGTTGGCCTTGACGATGTCGGTGATCCGCGACCGCATCGCGTCGCTGTTGCGCAGCGCGTAGAGCCAGACAATCACCAGCAGAGCCAGGACCATCCGCATCGGGCTGATCCAGGGCAAGCCGCTCACCTGCAGCGAAATGTACTGGGGATAGGTGCAGAACAGGCACAGCAGGGTGACGAACAAGCCCCACGACAATCCGTCCCGGAAGACGAGCATGCGCGGCATGAGATAGATGCCGGCCAGCACGATGCCCGTGAGCGCGACGGCGTAGACCTCGAGCGCGCTCTCATAGAGGAAAGGTATGCTCAGGCCGACGCAGACGCCGAAAGCCGCGATCAGCGACAGCCAGCCGACCCGGCCGGCATCCGCGACGCCATGAGCCATGTTCAGGGATGGCGGCATGGATCCCCCCGCCCAGCTCGCTTGGCTCAGACTTCCAGGGGTGCCCGAGAGTTGAGCATGGGCGTCGCCCTGCGGAGAGACGATCCCATCCAGTTCGGGTTCATGGCTGCCGGCAGCGGCGCCATGCCCTTCTCAAGACGCGATCCCTGAACCTCGCCCAGGATCGGCGCGTCGATATAGGAGCGCAGATCGTCGATGCACCTGACCCTGCGGTCGAACATCTCCCGCAGGAAGGCAAGGGCCAGGCCGAAGCCGGCGCCAAGGGCAGCCGCAAGGCCCAGCACCAGCGGAATGCGCGGCCAGGACGGGTCCGATGGCGTCGTCGCGGGCGTCAGCATGGTTATGTTGCTCACGGTGGCCGTGCTTTCGACCGCAGCGCGCTCGCGGCGCTGGACCAGCGTGTCGATCTGCGCCTTGAGCGCATCGAGCTCCCGGTCGAGAGAAGCCGCCGCCGACCGGAACCTGATCTGGTCGTTGCGCTGGCCTTCGTCGCGCGAGAGAAGGCCTTGCGCTTCCTCGACCTTGCGCTCGGCAGCGGCAAGCTCCCGCTCGCGGTCCGCGATCATCTCCACCCGCAGGCGGGCGGTCGCGGTTCGCAGCTGGGCGCGCAGCTGATCGCCATTGGCCGTCAAGGCCTGGATGCGCCGATGCGTCGGCCCGAGCAGCGGCGTCTCGCGCTGAAGGGCGACCTCGACGTCGGCGAGGCTCCGGCGAAGCGCCAGGAGTTCCTGATTGTCGGCTGGAGGATTCTGGCCGCTGCGGGCGAGTTCGAGCGCGGCCCGAGCCTGGACGACACCGGTCCGGGCATTGGCGAGCATCGTCGGAACCGACGCGTTCTGGTCGACCTGACCGGCGGCGTCGACCTCGCCACGGCGGATGGCGTCGAGCCTGAGCTGGGACCGCTGCGCCTCCACTTCGGCGAAACGCTCCCTCAGCGACCTCAGCCGCTCCTCATGGAGACGCACGCTCTCGATCGCGGGCTGGATGCGCATCTGCACTTCGCGCTGGATCAGCGCTTCGGCGAAAGCGTTGGCGAGCATGGCGGCGCGATCGGGATCGGCGGCGCGGTAGGTGAGGCTGATGACGTCGCTCAAGCCCTGGCGATTGACCTCGAGGCCGCGCTGCAACCCTGCGGCCAGCCAATCGACGATGTCGCCGCGGTCATCCGCGTTGCGATGAGCCTCGATCGTCGCGGGGTCGTTCTGGAGCCCGAGATTGCGCACGACGGCCATGGCCGTCCCACGGCTCCGCAGCGCCTCGACCTGCGTGTTGACGTAGGTTCGTGTCCCTCCGACCGAAACCTGATTCAGAGTGGCCGCGTTGGCGTCGGATAGATTGACGTAGAGCTGGGCGCGCGCCTGATAAAGCGGGGTGACACCGTAGACAGAGAAGGCAGCTGCGGCGAGCACAAGCAGGAAGGCAACGACAATGGTCGTCCGCCTACTCCAGAAAATCAGCAACGCCTGCTTCGGATTCATGTCTTGCTTCCAGCCTGACGAACATTTGCTTGCTTGCGTATTCAAAAATCATCCGACACGAAGTCGTCGAAAGATATCCAACATGCAGGCCGGTCTCATAAAAGCCGCATTCCAGCATCCGGATTTGAAACTCCTGATACTACGACAGCCTCACCGCCAGCAACGATGACGGCGCAGCCAACCGCCATTATCATTAATCTCGGTTCAGCACGAAAGGCCGCCAGAGTCCCGCGTTAGCGTTAAGTCACGCATCGCCGTCAACATGGTGGACCGTTCGGCCTTGCCGTGCGATATAGCCGTTATCGATCGTCTGCGCCACTTGCATGACATGTTTTGTCGTGCGTCCAGGCTTGTTTTCCGGGAAACCCATGCTGGGCCTGAACACATTTTGGTCAAAGCTGAGGGACAGGCGCGAGACGGACATCAGCCGGCCCGCCTCGTCCCCACGCAAGAGCGTCGGTCGGGGCGCGCAGCGCGAGCTGTCCCTCGACAAGCCTGACGGGTTCCGGTTTCCCGCTTCCGAAAATATGATCGGCGACCAGCAGAGCGAGCAACTGCTGCGGGTCATCAAATCCTTCGCCCCGAGCCAGCCGACGCAGAATTCCGCCCAGTTCGCAGGGCGCGGCGACATTCTCGCAAACGTCATCGCGGCCATCGAAGAGCACCGTAACCATCTCGTTATCTTCGGCGGACGCGGCGCTGGCAAGACGTCGCTGGCGCTCGCCGTCTGTTCCATCGCCGAGCAGGTCGGCTACCACACCGCCTATGTCTCCTGTTCGCGCGAAAGCACACTGGGGTCGATCTTCGGTTCGGCGCTTGCCGAGCTCTCGGTCCGATTCGACCAGAATTTCGATCCGCGCATGGAGGAAGCCGACGCCAACCTCCGTTTCGACACGCTGATCCCCGAAGGGCCGCTGCCGCCGCAGACGCTGGCCGACGTGCTCTCGCGCATCCGCGGCACGCGGCTCCTCGTGGTCATCGACGAGTTCGATCGCAACGAGCATCCGACACTGACACGCGACCTGACGGAAATCATGAAGGTGATCTCGGACCGGGCCATACCGGTGCAGATCGTCATCGTGGGCGTCGGAGACGTCGTCGATAATCTTGTCGGCGAGCACACGTCGATCGCGCGCGTGCTTTATGTCGTGCGTCTGTCGAACATGTCGGATGCCGAAATCCGCGACACGCTCGAGGTCGCCTCCCGCTTCGCTGGCGTCATCATGGCGCCGGAGGTCACGGAATCGATCGTCTCGATCTCCTACGGGCGCCCCTACATTGCGCGGCTCGTGGGTCTGAAGGCCGCCAAGATGTCACTTCTCCGCCGTTCCTCCATCGTCGAGATTAAGGACTTCCAGGACGGGACCGGCGAGCTTCTTGGATACCTGTCCTCGGCAGGCTTCGGCCAAGTCAGCCAGTTGATCGCCGGCTCGCCCCAGCATGTGCCGTTCTTCGTGGCGATGTTGAGTTGCCGCCGCGATTCGGCGGACCGCTTTACGGTAGCCAACGTGCTGGCGGCGCTAGCGGACCGCGGGTCGATCTACGATACGGTGGAAGTGGTCCAGCGCGCGCTCGACGTGATATCGTCGCCACAGTTTGGCTTGCTGAACGTTAACAGGGGTACGACGACATCCTATCAGTTCGTCGATCCTCGAGCGGAGCTTTGCGTCTCGATTCTCTGCAATCGCGCGATGGCCAGGGGCGCGGCACGGCCCGGGCACGCGGTCGAGACCGCGATGAATGCAGCCAGCGCCTAGCCGACGACATTCGGCTTGATGGCAGTCCCCATGACGTTCGCGATATGACATGATCCTCGTTTCGGTCATCATTCCTCACTATAATGACCTGAAGAACCTTGAGTTGTGCCTTGCACGGCTTGCCGCGCAGGGTTCCGGCACCCCTTCCTTCGAGGTCATCGTCGCAGACAACAATTCGCGCTGCGGGCTGGCTGCGGTCGAGGCCGTCGCGAAGGACCGTGCCCGGGTCGTCCCAGCGCCCGAGCAGGGAGCCGGGCCAGCCCGTAACGCCGGTGCGGCTTCGGCCAGGGGCGAAATCCTCGCCTTCATTGATTCCGACTGCGTTCCGGCCCCTGACTGGATCGCAAGGGGTGTCGCCGGCTTGGCGGGAACCGACTTCATCGGCGGCCGGGTCGATGTGCTGCCTCTCAGCCCGGGACGGCTCAACGCCTATGAAGCGTTCGAGACCGTCTTCGCTTTCGACTTTGAAAGCTACATCAAGCACAAGAACTTCACCGGCAGTGGCAACATGTTCGTCCGCCGTGAAATCTTCGAAGCTGTAGGCGGCTTTCGGCGCACGGTGTCCGAAGACATGGAGTGGAGCCACCGCGCCATCGCGAAAGGCTACCGGCTTGCCTACGTGCCCGACCTCGTGGTGGGGCATCCCGCGCGGCGCAACTGGGCGGAACTCTCGGCCAAATGGCGTCGGCTTGTAAGGGAGAGCTTCGGCTACCACCAACAATGCGAGCGCTCCCTTTTTGCCTGGCTCGTCACGACGGCGGTGGTCATGGTTTCCCCATTAGCGCACACCGTGAAGGTGCTGCGCAGTCCCAAGCTCGGCTCTGCGCGCGACCGGCTCAATGCCATCGGCGTGCTGTTCGCGATCCGCGCATATCGGGCCTGGGCCATGGCCGACATCGCCCTCCGCTCGCGCTCGGCAGCGCTGGAGCCCGCCTGAAGCCGGGCATCCGCCGCAGGGTCTTCACCCTAGCAGCAATCGCACATTGCACCGTCTTGATGCGTCGTATAGCCCTCCGACATTCGCCGGCCGCGTCATTGCCGCGCGAAGCAATGGATGAACGTCAGCTTGGTCAGCCGTAGGACTGCCATGCCGACCATCGCCCGGAACGGAACGATGGCGGATCAGCGGCGCAAGGACGAACCAACGGTGACATGGATTGAAGCATGATCGGCGTCGCCATCGTCTCCTACAATTCTTCCGACGTGATCTTCGATTGTCTTGAGAGCCTGCTCGCTGCGAGGGATGCGCCAAGCCGCATCGTCATCGTCGACAACGCCTCTCCGGACGGTACAGCGGACCTGATCGCGGACTGGGCACGCACCGGACGACGCCCGTCCGCTGGGGAGCGGCCTGCCAGTGCAGCCGTTCTAGGATTTCCACTTGATTTTGCCGACGTGCCAGCCGGTGGCGACATCGGCGCCAGCGGGATCGCGCTGGTCAGGGCGCCCGTCAACGGCGGCTATGCGGCCGGCGTCAATCAGGCCCTCACGACGCTGGCGAGGCTGGCTGACATCTCGCTGTTCTGGATACTGAACCCGGACACGGTGGTGCCTAGCGGCGTGGCGGATGCCTACATCGCAGCCGCGGCCAAGACGGACGGCATGATGGGCTGCCGCATCGCCTTCTGCGAGCCCCCTCACGCCATCCAGAGCGACGGCGGTGTGGTCGACCCCTGGACAGGCGTCTGCACGAACCTGAACCGCGGCACCGCATCCCGAACAGAGGTGGTGCCCGCCCAGCGTGACCTTGATTTCATCAGCGGCGCGAACCTCGTCGTGCCGCGACGGCTGCTGGAAGCACTCGGCCCGATGAGCGAGGACTACTTCCTCTATTATGAGGAGGTCGACTGGGCCCGGCGCGCCAAATCCCTGGGCTTTCCGCTCATCATGGTTCAGGGCGTCACGGTGCTCCATCACGGCGGCACGGCGCTGGGGTCTGGAACGCTCAGTCGACAGCAGTCACCACTATCGGCCTATTTCAATTCGCGGAACCGGATGCGCTTCATCAGGCGCTGGACCCCTTCGCGGTTGCCCTCCGCCTATTTGTTCGGCCTCGCCAAGTCCGCGCAGCTGCTGGCCAGGGGCGAGGCGGGTGCGGCGTGGGCGTCGCTGCTCGGCATCCATGGATTTGCTCCGCCTTCGGCGGTTCGTGATCGGATCACTCCGGACGCCCGTCATCTGGCATTCGGCGCGCCCGGGGCGCAGACCCCCTCCCCCACCCGTTCTTCTTTGCAAAGAAATCATGACACCTGAACCGCTGCGCATCGGACTTCTCTGGCACTCATTGCGCTCGGCCAATCTTGGCGTCGGAGCGCTTACAATCGCGAACATCGCCATCGTCCGCGCCGCGGCTGCACGGGCCGGGCGTGCGGTGCGTCCCGTAGTCATCGGCTTCGGAGGCCCGCTTCACTACAGCCCCGACGGCGAGGTGGAGGAGGTCATCACGGCTTCGACGGCCTATCTGGCACCAGGATCGCCGCTTTGGCGCGCGCTCGGCTCGTGCTCGGTCGTGCTGGACATCGGCGGCGGTGACAGCTGGGCCGACATCTACGGAGGCAAGCGCTTTTTCTGGATGTGGTGGTCGAAGCAGATGGCGCGGCTCCAGCGCCGACCGGTCGTGCTCAGCCCCCAGACGATCGGCCCGTTCGACCAGCCCGTCATGCGCCTGCTCGCCGGCCAGGCCATGAGGGGGTGCGAGCGCATCTTCACCCGCGATGCCGAATCCCTGGCCCTGCTGCGGGACATGGGCGCGAGCGGGCGGGCATCGGAAACCGTCGACGTTGCCTTCAGGCTCCCTTTCGAGCGCAGTCCGGCGCGATCGGGCGGACAGATCCGGTTCGGCTTCAACGTCTCGGGGCTGCTTTATGCAGGCGGCTATCACAGCAATGACCAGTTCGGCTCGCGCGAGGCCTACCGCGCCGTGGTCCATGGCGTGATTGCCGGCCTGCTCCAGCGCGGCGACGTCGAGATCACGCTGATCCCGCACGTCCTCACCGGCGACGGATCGGCCGAGGACGACGCGGCGGTGTCCCGTGCAGTCGCTGCGCAACACCCCGGCGTCAAGGTCGCGCCGAGCTTTCGGTCTCCGAGCGAGGCCAAGAGCTACATCTCCGGCTTCGATATCCTGGCCGGATCGCGCATGCATGCCACGATCGCGGCGGCATCGAGCGGAGTCGCCGTCGTTCCGCTGGCCTACAGCCGCAAGTTTCGTGGCGTCTTTTCCTCGATCGGGTATCCGCTCGTGGCAGACTGCGTGTCGACCCCCGCAGACGAACTGATCGGCGTGACACTCGGCGCGGTCGACAGGCGGGGCGAGCTCGCCGAAGCCGCCGCAAAGGGCTCCGCTGCGGCCATCCGCCGTCTCGATGTCTACGAAGATTACCTGACGGAGCTTTTCAGCCGCCTCTAGCCTGGCCCAATCGCAATTGACCATAAAGCGAGCGAGAGTCTTCTTCCGGCATCAACATGCTTTGCCGTTGTGTTGAGCAATGATAAGAAGCGTGTATGAAAATTAACACCCGACATGTGCATAGTTTTCTGGCGGTGAGCGCATGCGCCGCCCTGGCCTTGCTGGTCGCTCTCGTCGCGCAGCCAGCCTCGGCCCAGCAGCAGGCGAGTTCGGAGCCGCGCCTCGTCGGATCTGTCGAAGAACTCCGTTCCGCCCTCGGCGAAAGCCGCCGACCGATCGCGCTGCGCCCCGGAATCTACGACATGGTCCGGATCGAGAATGTCGCCGCCGGCTCGCCGCTCGTCATCACGGCGGCAGATCCCAACGCGCCGCCGACGATCCGGCGCATGGTCGTCACGGGTTCGTCCGACATCGTCATCGACCGACTGTCCTTTGCGCCAGCCAGCGGTGAAGGCAGCCTTCTCGACGTCACCCGAAGCGCACGGATCGAAGTGCGCCGCGCGCGCTTCACGGGCTCCGGCGACCTCGCGCTCGACCGACGCCATCGCGGCTTGTCCGCGGAGCAGGTCGACGGCCTGAAGATCATCGACAGCCGCTTCGACTCCGTCGAACGCGCCGTCGTGCTCACCCGCTCACGGCGCACGGAGATGGCGCACAACGACTTCCGCAGGCTCGGAGCCGGGGCGGTGGACATCTTCGCATCGGAGGATGTCGAGGTCGTCGCCAACCGCTTCGGAGGGTTCCGTGCCGACGGAGCGCGCGTCGGAAGCTTCATCCGCGCCTTCACGCGCGGCGCCGGCGCCAGCACGCGCAACGTCCGCATCGCTGACAACGTCATGATCCAGGACACCGACACCATCACCGACGGCGTGATCTTCACCAATGAGGACAAGCTGCCGTACCAGTCCCTCGAGATCTCCAACAATGTCATCGTGATCGCCGGCCCTCACGGCATCACCGTCGACCAGGGGACCGGCGTCAAGGTCGAGCGCAACGTGGTGATCGAGACCGAGGCGGCGATCTTCAACGGCACGATGCGGATGCTGCGGGTCACCGGAGGCACGCTCGCGGGCAATCTGGCGACGGCATACGGGCTTGTCGAAAGCCGCGATATCGCGAGGACCATGAACCTGACCGTCCCGCGCATGGATCGCCGCGCGCGCAAGGCCTATCTGGCGCGCATCCTGAATGGCCTCGAGGGCAAGGGTGACGGCCGAATCCAGGCCCGCATCGGCGTGACCGAGGCACATCGGACATCGGGGCCACGCGCATGACGATCGTCTGGAACTCCGCTGTGTCGACGAGAGCCAAGGTTGCAGCCGCTGGCGCTTTTCTACTCGCGCTTTCGCCTTTCATCATCACCGGCGCAGCAGCGCAGGCACAGGCCCCACGCCTCGCCAACATCTTCGACGCGGCCGGCCCCCTTCAACGGCATGACGACATCTCCCGTTTCAGCGGCTGTCCGCGGCCGCCTGCCGTCATCACCGATCATCAGGCGGTCAACGTCTATGCCGATGTGGCGGGCCAGACCATCGCCGGCGATCGCTGGGTCCGGCAGGCGCGGGGAACCCGGAGCCTGCGGGACTTTTCGGCCTTCGTCGCGTCGATGGCGGACGGAGCGCTGCTGGCGAAAGACAGGCGCGAGGCGCGAGCCGCCTGCGCGGCGCAATGGCTCGAGAGCTGGGCGCGTGGGCGCGCCTTCCTCGGCGACATGCAGCCCGCCGCACGCTACGACACGATCTGGTTCGGCCAGGTCGGACTGGGCGTTTCCTATCTGAAGATCAAGGACAGCCCGGCGGTTACCGCGGCGCAGCGCCAGGTCATCTCGAGCTGGCTTTCCGATGTCGCTCGCGCCGCCGTTCGGGACGAGGCGACGCTGATCGCGTCCGACGGTCAGCTGGCGGCCCACCCGGCCTGGACGGTCGCGGCGCTCGCGGTCGCGGGCGTAGCCGCCAATGACCGGGATCTGTTCGACCGCGCCATGGCCGGCGCGCGCCGGATGCTCGGCGAGGTTTCGGATATCGGCGCCTTGCCGTCGGAACTGGCTCGCGGGCGGCGCGCGTTCCAGAATCATGTCTGGGCGTTCGAGCCGCTGGCGCTGACGGCGCTCATCGGCCGACGCAATGGCGTTTCGCTGGATGCCGAGAACAATCACGCGCTGCGCCGCGTCGCCGGGTTCATCATCGCGAGCGCGCGGGGCGAGGCGCGGATCGCCGACCTCGCCAAGTTCGCGCAGGACGGCGGCATCAGCGCCTGGCCGCGCTCCTTCGAGGCGGGCGCGCTCGAGATCTTCAGCGCTCTCGAGCGGGTGCCCGAGGTGGAGGAGATCCTGCGCACGCGCCGTCCCGCGGCGTCTCCGTTCACGGGCGGCGACTGGTCGCGGACGCTGCCTCGTCGATAGCCGGCGCAGGTGGGCAAAGAGGCCGTAACGATACCGCAATCAAGCCTGGATTAGACATTGCCGGCCGCTGCGGGCCAAGTCTAAGCCGCTTTCGCGGCGGTTGGAGGTGAGCTTGAACTCAGGCCTGGACAAGAACGAGGTCTCCCTTCCGGATGCTCCGAAGCGCGAGCAATGGCGCCTGCCGACCGACGTCGCCCGCGAGATGGCCGTGATCGTCAGCCCGACGCTCCCCTTCGCCCGGTCGATCGTGTCGGTGGCGTCGCAGCTTCAGCACATGTACGTGGACGCGGGCGTCAGGTCCTTCTGCTTCATCGCGGACGCGCCCAAGTCCGGAACGTCCGTCATCGCGGCCAATGCGGCCGCCGCTTTCGCCATGAGCGGGCAGCGCACGGTCATCGTCGACGCCAACTTCAACGCGCCCCGGCTGTCTAACCTGTTCGGTCTCGACAGCTCCAAGCCTGGGCTCTCGGAATGGCTGATGCAGGTCGGCGACGCCAATGTCTGGTCGAGCTACATGCAGCCGGCCTATCCGAATCTGATCGTCATTCCGGCCGGGGGCCTGACCCGGGAAGCGAAGGCGATGCTCGCGACGGAGCTCCGCCACTTCATCCTTGAGCTGTCCCGCATGTTCGACGTCGTGATCTGCGACACGGCCCCGATGTCGGACATGGCAGGCACGCTCGCGGTGGTGTCGGCGGTCGAACGCACCGTCGTCGTCGCCCGTGCGAACCAGACGAAGCTCAAGAAGCTGTTCTCATTCCAGGATGTTGTGAGGCAGTGCGACGGCCAGATCGGCGGCGTCGTCTATCTCGATTATTGAGCACGGGCCTTTGCCATGAGGCGACGACTGCAGCGGCGCGTCGCGGGCCTCGATCACCTGCTGGGCCTTTCGGCCATCTCCGAGATGGTCAGTTCGCTGGCCAGGACATTCGTTCTCGCGCGCCTGCTGCCGCCCGATCAGTTCGGCATCGCTGTCGCGCTCGCCGTGACGCTGTCCTTTGCCGAACTCCTGGCCGAGATCGGGCTTGACAGATCCATCGTTCGGCTACGGCCAGGGACCGACCTCGCGGACCAGAGAGGCACATTGCACGCTCTTGCCCTGATCCGGGGCATCGTGTTGGCGCTCATCCTCGCCGCCGCGTCGCCGTTTCTCGCGACGGCTTTCCAGATGCCGGACGCCGCGCCGGCCTTCCTGGCCATTGCCGCCTGCCCCCTGCTCCGGGGCATCGCGCATCTCGGCCCCAAGGAGCAGACGCGCGACTACCAGTATGGGCCCGACGCGCTGGCGACGCTCATGCTGCACATGTGCACCATGGCCGGCACCATCATCGCGGCGCTGACGCTGAAGAGCTACTGGGCGGCGCCTGTCGGATTGTTGGCAGGCATGGCGGCCTATGTCGCGGTCACGCAGCTCCTCGCAGTCCATCCCTGGCGATTGCGCTGGCAACAGGACACGGCGCGCGAAGCTTGGATCTACGGCGCTCCCCTGATTCCCAACGGGCTGTCCCAGGGGCTCAAATCGCTCGGTGACCGCCTCGTGGTGGGCGCGATCCTCGGCCCAACTGTCCTGGCCTTCTACAACCTGACCATGATGGTGGGCATCCTTCCCCGCACCATCGCCCTTCGCTACCTGACGACCGTCTTCCTGCCACGCTTCGTCAATTCAGAGCCCGGGGCGCCGGCGCGTTCGCTGGCCGGCGCGTTCGCGGTGCTGAACGGCGGATTGGGGCTCGTCCTCGGCCTGGGCCTGTGGGCGGTCGGCGGACCCGTTATCGCACTGGTGTTCGGCGCGGCCTACCTGCCGCCGCAAAGCCTGATCGGCGCCACGGCGGCGCTCGTGTCGGTCCGCATGCTTTATGCCGTCGTGACCCTGCCCGCGATGGCTTTCGGCGGGACGCGCTACATCCTTGTCGGTTCAGCCGGAAGCCTGATCGGCGTCGGTGCCGGAGCGCTTGGCCTGTGGCTGACGCGCGATCTGTCCGCCTTCGTCTTCATCATGGTGGGGATCGAACTGATCGCTCTTGCCGCGGCGCAGCGCATCGGGCGCAAGGCGCTCTTCCTCGACAGTGGCGCGACGCTCGCGTCGATTATCGCGCCGCCGGCCTTGCTGCTGGGGCTTGCGGCGGTCGAAGCCCATTGGGGCGCCCCGATCGGGTGGGGCTGGAGATGCCTGATCGCAGCCGGGCTGGCCGCCCTGGTCGCTTTGGCGGCGGCGGTCCTGTCCGCGCGCGCAGGCACCAGCCTCGCCCAGCTGGTCGCAACGCTGCGTGCGAAGCCGCCCTCTTCCGTGGCGGCAAGCATCGCTCCGAACTGAGCGCCCGCGCTTCCGCTAGGGATTAGCCTGTCCTGCTTGGCAGATTCACTCGCTGAGGACCCAGCGGGCCCCTTCGATGCGGGTGCCGTCCCTGAGCGTCACGACCACGGATGGGCGGTGGACGCCGCCTGCCGGGAAGCGGTGGCTGACCGTGAGCCCGTCCTTGGCGACACCATCCGCCAAGGTCCAGACAGCCCGCGCGCCAGTCAGGTCGAGCCGTCCTGCCGGGCCATAGGCTGCCGACACCGCGACCTGCTGCTCGCCGCCCCGGCCAGCGGCCAGAACGGCCGAGGTGATGACGAGCCTGGGCCTCGACGGGCGCTCGTCGAAGCGCCCATAGGGCGAGCCCGCCGCCGTTTCGCCGGCGAAGGCGCCCGGCAGCATCTGGAAGCTCTCCGGCGGCGCGGCGCCGGTGGCCAGCGCGTCAACGAAGACATTGTTGTAGAAATCCTTCGCGCGCGGAAAATTGCGCTGGATCTTCACGTTGCCAGCGAAGGCCCATCCAATCTGGAGTTCGGGGAAACGGGCGGCAACGTTGCCCTCGATCCGGACGTTCTGGCTCGTGGGCTTGACGTTGATGACCGGCACGGTGACATGAGGCACCCTCGGTGACGCCGCAGCCTGGATAAGGGTGTTGTTGGTGATGGTCAGGCCTTGCGTTTCGCCCACGGTGATGCCGTGAAGATGGGAGTTCCGGATGAAGTTCCCGACGATCGTGATGTTCCGGTAGAACATCTCCGGGCCGGCGCGGCCGTTGTCCACCTCTTCGTTGCGCATGAAGATGGACTGCGTCCAGGGTCCGTCGCCAATGTCGATGTAGTTCTCCCTGATGACGATGTCGGTGGATGGCGCCTTCGTCTGGTTCGTCCAGAACTGGATCATGTCGGGATGATCCCCGGTCGCCAGCGATGTCCGGAAGGCCAGGAAGCGGTTGCGTTCGATCAGGACGTTGTTGACCTGGGCGAAGTTGAAGCCATCGGATCTGAGGTCGCGCACCTCGTTCCCGCGCACGACGAGGTCGACCGACTGGGCAAACACTGCCCCTCGATGCCAGGAGCTGAACTGGTTGCCTTCGATCCGGATGTTGGCGGACGCCACGACGTCAAGCCCGATCCCGGTCGGAAAGCCGTCGGCCGCCTCCCCTGCACCAGCGGCGACATCGCCGACGAACCGCGAGCCGACAATTGCGATCATGCGGGAGTCGCGAATGGAAAAGGGCTTGGCCCGCACCGTGTCCCCCGGCGCGAAGGCATAGCGCAGCTCGAGCCCCTCGAATGTCAGGTTCTGGGCATGCCGGAGGTCAATGGAGGAAAGGCGGGCCGGCCGGGCCGAATCTGCGGACTTGATCACGACCGGCGCTGGCGGGCCCGCCAGCCGATCCTTGCGGCCGCTCACGCGCACCGGACCGTAATCGCCCGGCGCCAGCTCGATCGTCTCGCCGCCCCGTGCCGCGCCCAACGCCTGATTGAGCTCGGCGGCGGAACGGACACGCATCTGCGCGCCGGCAGGTGCCGCGATCAGGACAGCCATCGCGACGAGAGCCCATCGCAGATTCGGGAAACGGAACCGTGCTCGGGGCGGGGCCGGCGATCGCCGGACGGAGGAGGCGCATCGGGCCGGCATGTTCTCGCCTTGAAACGACGTTGACCTTCGGAAGACTACAGGAACCAGCGGCGCGCGCGCAATCGCGGCCGCAAGACGATGGCGCCCCTCACTCCTCGCGGAAGGCGCGGTTCATGTGCTCGCGGATCGGCTTGATCAGGAAGCTCGCGATCGTGCGTTCCGAGGTCTTGATGAAGCTTTCCGCCGGCATGCCGGGGATGAGCCGGAGATTGCCGAGCTTGGCGCGCTCCTCGTCGGTCACCCGGATGCCGACATTGTAATAGCTTTGGTTTGTCCGCTCCTCGCGCGTGAGGTCAGCACCGATGCGGTAGACATGGCCCGTGATCTCGGGCGTGGTGCGGTTGTTAAAGGCGGAGAAGCGCACCCGGGCCGGCTGGTCGGGGTAGAGCTGGTCGATGTCCATCGGGCTGACGCGCGCCTCGATCACGAGCAGCTCGCGCTCCGGCACGATGCTCATCACCACACCGCCCGGCTGGATGACGGCGCCGACATTGTAGACCTGCATCTGGTGGACGATGCCCTCGCGCGGGGCGCGGAGATCGATGCGCTTCAGCTGGTCCTCGGCCGCGGCCAGCCGCTCGGTCAGCTCGTTGAGCTTGGTCTCGTTCTCGCGGATCTCGCGCGCCACCTCGGTCTCGAGCGCGCGATCGATCTGGATGACCGACAGCTCGGTCTCGGTGATCTTGGCGCGAAGCTGGGCGATGCGGGCCGTCAGCTCGCCGAGCGAACCCTGGATGCGCGCCACCTCGCGCTCGAGTTGCGTCACGCGGGGCCTCTGGACCAGATTCTTGGCCAGCAGGCCGCGCATGTCGGCCAGCTCGATATTGGCAACGTCGAGCTGCCGCTCGAAGGACTGGAACTGCGCGCCCGTGCCGACGATCTCCTGCCGGAGCTGGTTGATCTGCTCCTCATACTGGCCGCGTTGGCCCTTGCGGGTGCGGCTCCTGGCGTCATACAGCGTCATTTCGCTCGACAGCGCCTGCTTGACCTCAGGCTCGCGCTGCGCGCGCTGGACGAGGTCGGCGGGCATCTCGAAGCTGACGAAGCCGTCGCGCTCGGCGCGCAGACGCGCCAGGCGCGCCCTCACCGAAACCATCTCGTTGACGATGATCTGGAGGTTGGCGCGGGTCGCCGTCTCGTCAAGCCGCACCAGCACCTCATTGACCTGGACGCGCTGGCCTTCCTTGACCAGGATCTGGCCGATCACGCCCCCCGTCGGATGCTGGACGCGGCTGATGTTGTTCTCGACCACGACCGTGCCCGGCGCCACGACGGCGCCTTCCAGCGGCGCCATGGTGCCCCAGGCCAGCGTCACCCCCAGAAACAGCATCGTCCCGGCCAGGCCGAGACGGACATACCATTCCATGTCGCGGGGAGCCGGCGGGGCTGGAGCCGCATCGTTGCCGATCAGCAAGGTCATGCCTGTTCACCCATTTCCTTCTGATTCGTACCGTCCGGCGCATCCCGCCCGCCGGGCTCGGGCTTGCGCGGCCCGGGCCCGAGCGAGGGCGCGCCCGCGCCATTTCCGCGTTTCGCCCCAAGATCCGTGCTCAGGGCGTTGGCGTTGCTGACGACCTTGCGCAGTACTTCGTTCTTGTCGCCATAGGCGTTGGCGACGCCGTCCCGCAGCACAAGAAGCTTGTTGACGGCCTGAACCGCGCTCGGCCGGTGCGCGATCACGATGACCGCGCCGCCGCGGTTGCGGCAGGTCATGATCGCGTTGGTGACGGCCGCCTCCCCTTCCGCGTCGAGGTTGGCGTTCGGCTCGTCGAGCACGAGCAGGAACGGATCGCCATAGAGCGCGCGGGCCAGCCCGAGGCGCTGGCGCTGGCCTGCCGACAGATACATGCCGCCCACGCCGATGCGCGTGTTGAAGCCGTCGGGCAATTGCTGGATCATCTCGAAGCAGCCGGCGAGGCGCGCCGCCTTGAAGATGTCGTCCGGAGAGGCGCCCTCGTCGAAGCGGCTGATGTTCTCCGCCACGGAGCCGTCGAAGAGCTGGATGTCGTGCGGCAGGTAGCCGATATGACGCCCGAGCTTTTCCTGATCCCAGTGCCAGAGCGAGGCGCCGTCCAGCGAGACGCTGCCGCGCAGCGGCTGCCAGAGCCCCACGATGGCGCGCGCGAGGGTGGACTTGCCCGAGGCGGACTGGCCGATGATGCCGAGGCCTTCGCCGGCGCCGACCTGCAGGGACAGGCCCTTGATGATGATCGGGCCGTTGTTCGGCGCGGCGACGACGAGGTTCTCGACCTGGAGCTGGCGATGGGGCGCGACGAGCTGCAGGCGCTGGTTCGGCTCGGAGGTGCGCTCGAACAGGCGGATGAGCCGGTCATAGCCCTGCTTGGCCTGCTGGAAGCCCCTGTAGCTGCTCACCGCGAGGTCGACCGGCGCGATGGCGCGCGAGGAGATGATGGAGGCGGCGATGATGGTGCCGGCGGTCATTTCGCCCTTGATGACGAGATAGGCGCCGAGGCCGAGCGTGGCCGACTGGATCACCATGCGCAGGGTGCGCGAGGCGGAGCTGATGCCGCTGGTGATGTCGTTGGCCTGCAGGCTCACCTGCGAATTGGACTGGTTGAGCCGCCTCCAGCGCTTCGACATCGCGTCGACCATGCCCATGGTGACGATGACCTCGGAACCCTGGATGGCGCTTCCCGCGAGCACGTTGCGCCGGGAGGCCATCTCGAAGGCGGCGAGGTTCGGCTTCTTCGTGCGCATCTCGCTCCAGATGGCGACCGAAATCAGCAGCACGGCGCTCAACGTGGCGAAGATCCCGATCCAGGGATGCAGGAAGTAGCAGATGATCATGTAGAAGGGCAGCCAGGGCAGGTCGAAAAGGGCGACCGGGCCCGTGCCCGACAAAAAGCCGCGGATCGCGTCGAGATCGCGGAAGGGCTGCATCTGTTCGCCCGGCGCGCCGGGCCGCAGCGCGTGCAGGCGGATGACGCGCGCGTAGAGCTTCGGGCCCGTCGCCAGGTCGATGCGCTCGGCGATGCGGCCGAAGATGCGCGTGCGGACCACGTCGAGGAAGCCGAGGAAGAGGAAGGCTGCGATGGTCATGAGGCTCAGCATCACGAGCGTCGGCACGCTGTAGCTCAACAGCACCCGGTCATAGACCTGCAGCATGTAGAACGAGCCGGTCAGCATCAGGAAATTGATCATCGCGCTGAAGAGCACGAGGGCAACGAGCGCACTCTTGCACTGCCGCAATGTCGCGAGCATCACGTTCTCGGTCGACATACGCTCGGAATGCTGGGCACCGAACGCCGCGTGGGAAGCCGACATGCTCCGCAAGTCCTTTGAAACGAGCCCAGTGGCGCCGCCCAGGAAAGGTCGCACCGCCTGCGAAGCGCGACGCTGCGCGGCCTCCGTTGTCTTAACAATATCTTAAACGGCATCCAAACGCTTTCAACGCGGACGGCCGAAAGAGATGCCGTATCGTTAACCGAACATCAACGATAGACGCCGTCCCGGGGGCCGGGACGGCGTCTGCCATCTATCGGGAGGTCGAAGGCCGGTCGCGATCAGTTCGAGGCGACGACGAAGCCGTTGCGGATCTCGGCGTCGGCCCACATGCCGCGCTCGCCGGCGCGGGCTTCGCGCAGCGCCGCCAGGTGAAGGCCCTGTGCGGTCGGCCGGCCGATGCCGTTGCGGATCAGCCATTCGGCGATGTCGACGCCCTCGACGGAGCAGGCCTGCACCTCGGCGCCCGACTGCGGAGCGATGGCGACGCGGCAGCTGATCTCGCGCAGGGCGACGAGATTGACGAATTGGGCGCGGGCGCGGGACCCGCAGGCCAGGCGGGCGCCGCTCGAGGTGCGGCAGACCGCGTTGAAGGACACGCCCTCGATGCCGGGCAGGACGATCCGGAGCTCATCCTTGGTGTCGAGCGTCACGACATGGAGGCCGAGATTGTCCTCGCGCACCGGCGAGCGATGGACCTTGTAGCGCACGACCATTTCGACCGGAGCCTCGACGACCGAAGCCTTGGCAGGCGCGGA
>JAIXZF010000305.1 GCA_027489835.1 Hyphomicrobiales bacterium | reverse complement strand
GCCGTGGCCGAAGGCGTAGACGATGCGCGGCGAGGCGCGGGACGTGCCGATGACCGGGAGCGAATCGGGAAAGGACGGGCGAAACCCCATCCAGGCCTCTCCGCTCTCGAAAGGCGGAATGTCCTTCAGGAAGCGGCTGGCCTTGGCGTGCAGCGCCCGGGTTCGGCGATGGTCGGGCGGAGCGGCGAGGCCGGCGAACTCGACGGCGCCGCCGACCCTGAACCCCGAATCCAGCCCCGTGGCGACGAAGCCGTGATCCTTGAAGGCGATGGGCCGCGAGATGAGGCCTGTCGCTTCCTTGAAGCTGACATTGTAGCCGCGCTCCGTGTCGAGCGGCAGCCTGTCGCCGAGCGCGGCTGCCAGCTTGCGCGACCAGATGCCGGCGGCGAGGACGACGGCGTCCGCCTCGAGCGCGCCCGCATCGGTGAGCACGGCCGGCCTGCCATCCCCCGCGACGGCATGGACGCTTGCAGGCCGCGAAACGGCGCCGCGCGCCAGCGCCGCCTCGAACAGGGCGGTGGTCAGCCAGTGTGGATCCGAGATGTGCGCGGCGTCGGCATGGAAGATCGCGCCGGCGAAAACGTCGCGGAGCGCAGGCTCGAGCTGCCGCGCCTCGTCGAAGGAAATGAGGTCGACCGAGATGCCGACCGATTGCTGGCGCCTGATCTCGCTGCGCGCCTTGGCAATGCCGGCTTCGCTGTCGAGCATGTAAAGCGCGCCGCGGCGGTGGAGATGCCGCTCGAGGCCGAGCGCGGAGAGCCGCCCGAGCCAGGCGGGCAGGGCGCGCAACTGGAGGTCGGTCAATCCCCGGGTCGAGGCCTCGACCGCTGACGGCCGCGACGCCGCCAGGAAGCGGGCGAGCCAGGGCAGCAGGTGCGGCAGGTAGCGCGCGCGGATGGACAGCGGCCCGAGCGGGTCGAGCAGCATACGCGGCGCCTGCAGCACGATCTTGGGATGGGCCAGCGGGAGGATATCGCCATGCGCGACCCAGCCCGCATTGCCGGCCGACGGCGCGCCGCGCTCCCGCTGGGCGCTGCCATCGGGGTCGATCAGCGTGACCTCGTGGCCCTCGTCGAGCAGGGCATGGGCGCAGGATGTTCCGATGATCCCGGCGCCGACGATGATGACCTGCATGATGGGGTTCCGGCTGTGCGGGCGGACCATAGGACGGCGCCGAGGCCGCTGCCAATCGCCAAATCCCGCTGCCGCGACCGCGTGGCGTGCAAGGCTGGCGCAGGGCGGCAGCGATCGCTAGATACGGGGCAGCGCTGGACCTATCCCGGTCCCTACAGCTTCAGGTCTCCATGCAACCTTCCAGCTTCGCAGCCGTAGCGGCGGGCGGCCAGCCGGCCGTGTCTTCAGCCGAGTTCAGGCAGGCCATGGCGCAGGTCACCGCTGCGGTCCATGTCATCACGACGGCTGCGGGGGCCCATCGTGCCGGTCTGACGGCGAGCGCCGTGACGTCGCTGTCGGACACGCCACCGCTGATGCTCGTCTGCGTGCACTCCGACAGCCGCACCCTGGCCCGGATCGCGGCCAACGGCGTTTTCTGCGTCAACACGCTCTCCGAGGCGGATCAGGAGGTCGCCGAGACCTTCGCCGGGCGCAAGGGGCTCAACGGGGAAGAGCGCTTCGCGGTCGGCTCCTGGGGCCGCTTGCAAACCGGCTCGCCCGCGCTCGGCAGCGCGCTCGCATGCTTCGATTGCCGCCTCGTGGAGAGCCGCGTCATGGCCACCCACACGATCGTCATCGGCGAGGTCGTGGCGCTGGGAGGCCAGCAGGCGGGGCAGGGGCTGATCTACCGGAACCGGCATTTCGGCGCGTTCTGAACGGCCGGCCTCACGCCGGGGCGATCAGGCCCGTTTCGGAGACGTGCAGCAGCGCGCCACTGGCGATGGACGCCTGCGCGGCGCGGTCGAGCCTGAGGCCAATGGGCGTCGGCCAGCCCATCTCTTGCGCCACGATCAGGCCCAGAAGCAGGATCGCGTCGGGTTCGTGCAGGATGATCGCGGCCGGGGCGCGGCCGGCGCGGACCAGCTCCAGCAGCACGGCGGAGGCCGAGGATGAGCCGATGGTGCCGGGCAGGGCCAGCACCTTGCCGGACACGTTCAGTCCGCGCTGGGGATGGCGCGCATCGATGATGTCGCCCGTCGCGGGATCGACGCCGCCCCAGAAGCTGATCGGCGCGGTGAGCGCCAGCGCCTCGCCGGTGGCGGCGGGGCCCGCGATGAGGATGTCGGCGGGCAGCGGCATGGCCGTCTGGCTCGGAGCTCTCATCAGGCCATCTCCCGCGCGGATTCGGCGAGCAACGGGCGGCCCGCCACGGCGCTCTCGACGCAGTCCGCGAGCGAGCCGTAGACCACGCCGTACCCGGTGTTGCCGGGCGCGTAATGCGCGAACTTGCCGGAGTTGGTCATCAACACGCCCGCGACGGGCGGCAGGATCGGCGTGACGACCACGCAAGTGTCCGCAACGATCACGACATTGAGTCTTTCCAGCGCCTTGCGCAGGCCGGTTCGATCGGTTTCTCGCAGCACATGGCGGCCCGTGCAGG
>JAIXZF010000201.1 GCA_027489835.1 Hyphomicrobiales bacterium | reverse complement strand
GTGTGCCCGAAGGCCCCGGCCCAGGAGCCCATCAGCTGCTCCTGCCGAAGGTCGCCGCGCTGGATGATCTTCATCGTGGCGATGAGTTCGCCCCGGAAAAAATCGCGCCGGCGCGAGGCCGTGCAGGCGGCGGTGGAGAGGGCCTGCGGCAGGGACCAGCGCCCCCGCACCTTGCCGTAATTGCTCTCGACGCCCCAGACCGCGACGATGGTGTGGCGGTCGACGCCATAGCGCGCTTCGGCCGCGGCCAGCGACGACGCATGCTGGCGCAGCATCTGCCGGCCTTCCGCCACGCGCTCCTCGTCGACCAGCGCGCCGAGATAATCCCAGATCGGGGTGCGGAACTCCGGCTGGTTGTTCATCGCCTCGATGACCTTGGGGTCGGGCGTCACTCCGGCCATCGCCCGGTCGAACACGGCCGCCGAGACGCCCTGCGACAGCGCCGACGACCTGATGCCGGCGACGCAATCATCGAAATCGGCGCGGGCGGGCGCGGCGGCAGCCAGCAGGCCCACGAGGCCGAGCGCGGGAGCGAGACGAATGGCAGACATGGACGGACCCCTGCGAGCCGAATGACACAGGCTCCCACAAGGCATGGATCATGGTTAAGAAAATCTTGAGGCGGCGGACGCGGCCGCTCTCCCCTCGCCGTCCTTGCGAACGCAGCGAAGCAACACAGCGCCACGGTTCGCGCCAAGGCCTGCCAAAGCGGCGCACCAAGACCGGGCTTCTTCGCTTCGCCCGCAAAGACGCTGGAAGCTAAAGGCTGGCCGCCGCCCTCGCCGCCTGATCGTATTGGCCGGACAGCGCCCGTAGCTCGGCCGCGATGGCCGAGAGCTTGGCAGCATCGACGCCCGTCCCCAGCACGGACTTGACCAGCAGCGCCTCGCGCACCTCGCGATAGCGCGCGCACAGCGCTTCGCCGGCCGCCGTCACCTGCACCGTCTTTTCCTTGCCCAGCCGCCCGGCCTTCACCAGCTTCAGCTTTTCGAGCTTCTTCAGCGAATAGCTCACGACATGCGTGTCCTCGATGTTGAGCACGAGGCAGACATCGGCCAGCCGCTTGGCCTTGCCGCGATGATTGACGTTGTGCATCACGAGCACGTCGAGCGGCGACAGGTCCGGCACCCCCGCCGCCGCCATGCAGCGCACCATCCAGCGGTTGAAGGCGTGGGTGGCCATGATCATGCCGAACTCGAACTCGGACAGCGCCGGCAGCGCCCCCGAGGCCAGATGGCCCGAGGACACGATGGGGCCGAGCTCCGGCCCCATCTTCGGTTCGTCCGCCGCGCTCACTTCTGCCCCAGCATCTGGTTGGGCAGCCAGGTCACGAGGTCCGGCACGAAGAACACGACGCCGACCATGATCAGCATCCCGACGAAGAAGGGCAGCGACGCGAGCGCGACATAGCCCATGCTTTTCTTGGCGAGGCTCTGCAGCACGTAGAGATTGAAGCCCACGGGCGGCGTGATCTGCGCCATCTCCACCACCAGCACGATGAAGATGCCGAACCAGAGCAGATCGATGCCCTGCGCCCTCACGGCCGGCAGGATGACCGCCGTGGTCAGCACCACCATGGAAATGCCATCGATGAAGCAGCCCATGATGATGAACACCACCGTGAGTGCCGCAATGAATCCGGCCTGGCTGAGGTTGAGCCCGACGATCCAGTCCGCGAACAGCCGCGGCAGGCCGGTGAAGCCCATGGCGATCGACAGGAAGGCGGCGCCCGACAGGATCAGCGCGATCATGCAGTTGGTGCGGGTGGCGCCGAGCGCGCTTTCCTTGAAGACGTGCCAGGAGATGCCGCCCACCGCCGCGGTGTAGACAAGGAGCCCGATCAGCAGGAGCGAGCCCACCTGGTCCCAATGCGCGATGCCGGTGAAGCCGATCACGGCGGAGACGAGCACCGCCGCCCCGACGACGATGGCATGGGTGCGCTCCATCAGCTTGTCGATGCCCGACAGGATGAGCGCGCCGACCACGCCGAGCACGGCCGATTCCGTCGGCGTCGCGAGCCCGCCATAGATCGAGCCGAGCACGGTGAGGATCAGCAGCACGGTGGGGATCAGCCTGCGGCTTTCCCACAGTTTTTCCTTGATGGTCATCACCGGATCGCGCGGCGGGATCTGCTGCGGGTAGAGCAGCGCATAGCCCATGACGATGAACGAGAAGATCAGCATCAGCACGATGCCGGGGATGACGCCGGCAATGAACAACCGCGCGATGGAGACTTCGGCCGCGACGCCGTAGACGATCATGATGATCGAGGGCGGGATCAGCAGGCCCAGCGTGCCGGAGCCCGCGAGGCTGCCCACCAGCATGAAGTCGTCATAGCCGCGCTTGCGCAGCTCCGGGATCGTCATCTTGCCGATAGTCGCGGCCGTGGCCGCCGACGAGCCGGAGATGGCCGCGAAGATGCCGCAGCCGAACACGTTGGTGTGGAGCAGCCGGCCGGGCAGACGCTGCATCCAGGGCGCGAGGCCCTTGAACATGTCCTCCGCCAGGCGCGAGCGGAACAGGATTTCGCCCATCCAGATGAACATGGGCAGCGCGGTGAGCGCCCACGAGGTGTTCGCGCTCCACAGCGTGGAGCCGAAGTTGAGGCCGATGGGGCGGGTGGACAGAAGCGCCATGGCGACGTAGCCCACGGCGGCGAGCGAGATGCCGATCCACAGCCCGAAGGCCAGGGTGACGAACATCACGACGAGAAGGATGAGGCCGGCTGTTGCGGGATCCATGATGGTCACTCTCAGCGGTCGGCCAGCGAGGATTCGCCGAACTCGGTTTCGGTCGAGGCGAGGTAGCTCGGGGTCCGGCCGGTCAGCAGGCGGACCAGATCCTCGGCCATGGCCAGCAGCAGGACGGCGAGACCGATGAAAAGCCCGAGCTGCGGCACCCAGAGCTTGATCGGCACGAGGCCCATGGTGACCTCGTTGAAGCGCCAGCTGTCATAGGCCAGTCGGCCGATCCACCATGTCGCCCAGGCCACCATGACAATGCCGGTGCCGAGCGCGAAGAACTCCAGCGCCTTGCGCCGCGCCCCGGTGAAGCGGTCCACGATCAGGCCGACCCGGATGTGTTCGCCCCGCCGGTAGGTGGCGGCGAGCCCCAGAAAGCCTGTGGCGGCGAGCGCGAAGCCGGCGAAGTCGTCGGAGGACTTCACCTGCCCGCCGAACTGCCTGAGCGTGACGTCGGCGAGGATGATGCCCGCGATCGATATGAGCGACAACACGGCGAGGAAGGCCGTCAGCTTGTAGATGGGATCGAATGGACTGCGCATGGGCCCCCCTTTGGTCGCGGCGCGCGGCTGAACTCACCCGCACCGGCAGCGCCGACCCGGTCGAGGCCTGAAAAGGAAATGGCCGGGACGAACCCGGCCATCGTTGATGTCACTTGGCGTAGGCTTCCAGCACTGCGGCGCCGTCGGCGCCGGCCCGTGTGGCCCATTCCTTGGCCATCGTGTCGCCGATGCGCTTGACGTCGGCGACCATCGCGGCCGGAGGCGCCAGGACCTTCATGCCCTTCTCGGCCATGGTCTTCTTGTAGCCCTCGTTCTCGGCGATCGAGCTCTGCCAGCCGCGTTCCTCGGCGGCCTTGGCGGCAGCGACGACAGCGGCGCGGACGTCGGCCGGCAGCGCGTCGAAGGCGGCCTTGTTCACCATCACCACGTTCTGCGGCAGGAAGGCCGAGAGATCATAGTAGTGCGTGAGGTAGTCCCAGGCCTGGGTGTCGACGCCCGTGGCGCCCGAGGAGATCATCGATTCCGCCACGCCGGTGCGGAAGGCCTGCGCGATTTCGGCCGCCTGGACCGTGATCGGCGAGGCGCCCATCAGCTCGGCGAAGCGCGCCGTGGCGGGGTTGTAGGCGCGGAACTTGGCGCCGCGCAGGTCGGCAAGCGAGTTCAGCTCCTTCTTGGCGTAGATGCCCTGCGGCGGCCAGGCCACCGAATAGAGCATCATCATGCCCTGCTTGGCGAAGCGAGCCTCAACGAAGGGGCGGGCCACCGCATAGAGCTTGCGTGATGCGTCATAGCTGGTGGCGAGGCCCGGCACGGCGTCGAAGGCGAACATTGCGTCCTCGTTGCCCAGCGTGGAAATCAGCGTCTCGCCGATCTGCACCTGGCCGGTCTGAACGCCGCGCTTGATCTCGGGCAGCTTCAGAAGCGAGGCATTGGAATGGACGGTGATGACGAGCTTGCCGCCCGTCGCCTTCTCCACCTCGGCCGCGAAGGCGCGCACATTTTTGGTGTGCAGGTTGCCGTCTGCGTAGGGCGTCGGCATGTCCCATTTGACCTGAGCGCTGGCGGGGCCAGCGGCGGCGAGGACGGCGCCGAACGCGGCGATCGCCATCGACCTGAAATGAAAGCTCATCTTCTGTCTCTCCCTCTGTTGGCCCTGCTTGCATCGGCCAGAACCCATTTCAGGTCACAAAACATCCCGTAGCAAGCATCCGGTGAAACATTGACACTTTGTCGACATCTTGTAAATGATGTTTTTGAAAGCCATGGCGCAGCGGCGCCGGGACCATGGGGAGCGAGAGCATGAGCGCGCAGGCTTGGGATTTCTGGATCGACCGTGGCGGCACCTTCACCGACGTGATCGGGCGCGATCCTGCCGGACAACTGCATGCCCGCAAGGTGCTTTCCGAAAATCCGGAAGCCTACAAGGACGCGGCGGTGCATGGCATCCGCTCGCTGCTCGGGCTCGAGGCGGGCGCGGCCATCCCGGCTGGCCTCGTCGGCGAGGTGCGCATGGGCACCACGGTCGCAACCAACGCGCTGCTCGAGCGCAAGGGCGAGCCGACCCTGCTGGTCATCACCAGGGGCTTCCGCGACGCGCTGCGCATCGGCTACCAGGCGCGGCCGAAGATCTTCGCCAAGAAGATCGTCAAGCCGGACCAGCTCTATGACGAGACCATCGAGGTCGACGAGCGCATCCTGTCGGACGGCATCGTCGAGCAGGCGCCCGACCTGGCCCGCATCCGCGCCGATCTCGAGGCCGCCTACGGACGCGGCTTTCGCGCCGTCGCCATCGCCTTCATGCACGCCTTCCGCTTCCCGCAGCACGAAGAGGCCGTGGCCGCGCTGGCGCGCGAGATCGGCTTTCCGCAGGTCTCCGTCAGCCACGAGGTCTCGCCGCTGATCAAGCTGGTCGGCCGCGGCGACACCACGGTGGTCGATGCCTACCTCTCGCCCATCCTCGGCCGCTACGTCGCGCAGGTGGCGGGCGAACTGGGCGCCGGCCCCCGCCTCATGTTCATGATGTCCTCGGGCGGACTCACCGCCGCCAACCTGTTCCAGGGCAAGGACGCGATCCTGTCGGGCCCGGCGGGCGGCGTGGTCGGCCTCGCCGAGACGGGCCGCTCGGCGGGCTTTGGCCACGTCATCGGCTTCGACATGGGCGGCACCTCGACCGACGTGGCGCATTTCGACGGCGCCTATGAACGGTCGTTCGAGACCGAGGTCGCGGGCGTCCGCATCCGCGCGCCGATGATGCTGATCCACACGGTCGCGGCCGGCGGCGGCTCGATCCTGCATTATGACGGATCGCGCTTCCGCGTCGGCCCGGACTCGGCCGGCGCCAATCCCGGCCCCGCCTGCTATCGCCGCGGCGGCCCGCTTGCCGTCACCGACGCGAACGTCATGGTCGGCAAGCTGATCCCCGATTACTTCCCCTCCATCTTCGGTCCGCGCCAGTCCGAGCCGCTCGACGCCGGCGTGGTCAAGGCGAAGTTCGCCAAGATGGCCGCCCGCGTGGGCGACGGCCGCGCGCCGGAAGACGTGGCGGACGGCTTCATCCGCATCGCGGTGGCCAACATGGCCGAGGCCATCAAGAAGATCTCCGTTCAGCGCGGCTACGACGTGACGCGCTATGCGCTCAACTGCTTCGGCGGCGCGGGCGGGCAGCATGCCTGCCTCGTGGCCGATGCGCTGGGCATGACGACGGTGCTGCTGCATCCGCTCTCCGGCCTGCTCTCGGCCTATGGCATGGGCCTCGCCGAGGTCCGCGCCGTGCGCCAGAAGGCGTTGGACATCCCGCTGGACGAGGCCGCCCCAGCCGCGCTGCGGGCCCGCGCCGCCGAACTCGACGCCATCTGCCGGGCCGAACTGGCCTCGCAAGGCGTCGACGAGGCCGTCGTCGAGGTGCATGTCCGCGCCCATGTCCGCTATTCCGGCACGGACACGACGCTGCCCGTGGCCGAGGGCCTGCCGGTCGCCATGCGGGCCGAGTTCGAGGCGCAGCACAAGGCGCGCTTCGGGTTCGTCGATGCCTCGAAGTCTCTCGTGATCGAGGCGGTCGAGGTCGAGGCCGTGGGCGGCGGGGCGCGCTTCGCGGAGCCGGAATCGGCCGCCAGCGAGCATACGCCGCGCGCGGCCCGCACCACGCGCTTCTACAGCCATGGCGCCTGGCACGAGGCGGCGGTGGTGAAGCGCGAGGCGATGGCGCCAGGCGCGCGTGTGGCCGGCCCTGCCATCATCGTCGAGCCCAACCAGACCATCGTCATCGAGCCCGGCTGGGTCGGCCGACTCACGGCCAAGGACCACATCGTGCTCACCCGCGAGGTCGCCGCAGCACGGCTTGCGGCCGTCGGCACCAAGGCCGATCCGGTGATGCTGGAGATCTTCAACAATCTGTTCATGTCCATCGCCGAGCAGATGGGCGTGGCGCTGCAGAACACGGCCTATTCGGTCAACATCAAGGAGCGGCTCGACTTCTCCTGCGCGGTGTTCGACCACAACGCCAGCCTCGTCGCCAACGCCCCGCACATGCCGGTACATCTGGGCTCGATGGACAAGTCGGTCGAGACGATCATCCGGCAGAACGCCGTGATCCGGCCCGGCGACGTCTTCGCCATCAACGCGCCCTACAATGGCGGCACGCACCTGCCCGACATCACCGTCTGCACGCCCGTCTTCGATCCCAGGGGCGAGCGCGTGATGTTCTGGGTGGCCTCACGCGGCCATCATGCGGACGTCGGCGGCGTCGCGCCCGGCTCGATGAGCCCGCTCGCCACCCATATCGAGGAGGAAGGCGTCTACATCGACAACTTCAAGCTCGTCGATCAGGGCCGCTTCCGCGAGCAGGAACTGGTGGCGCTGCTCACCGGCGCGCGTTACCCGGTGCGCAACGTCACGCAGAACGTGGCGGACCTGAAGGCCCAGATCGCCGCCAACGAGAAGGGCGTCTCGGAGCTGAGGAAGGTCATCAACCTCTTCGGAATCGAGGTGGTGCAGGCCTATATGGGCCATGTGCAGGACAATGCCGAGGAGAGCGTGCGCCGGGTGCTCGACCGGCTGCCCGACGCCGACTACACCTTCGCCATGGATGGCGGCCGCCAGATCAAGGTCGCGATCCGGGTGGACCGCGCCAAGCGCGAAGCCACGGTCGATTTCACCGGCACGAGCCCGCAGCAGGCGGACAACTTCAACGCCCCCGCCCCGGTGACGCGCGCGGCCGTGCTCTACGTCTTCCGCGTCATGGTGGATGACGACATCCCGATGAACGCCGGCTGCCTCAAGCCGATCAACATCGTGATCCCCAAGGGCTCCATGCTCTCGCCGGAATATCCGGCGGCCGTCGTCGCGGGCAATGTCGAGGTCAGCCAGTCGGTCACCAACGCCCTGTTCGGCGCCCTCGGCGCCATCGCGACAAGCCAGGGCACGATGAACAACCTGACCTTCGGCGACGACACCTACCAGTATTACGAGACGATCTGCTCGGGCTCCCCGGCCGGCGACGGCTTCGACGGCACGGACGGCGTCCATGTCCACATGACCAATTCGCGCCTCACCGATCCCGAGATCTTCGAGACGCGCTTTCCCGTCGTGCTCGAGGATTTCCACATCCGGAAGGGCTCGGGCGGCAAGGGCAAATGGAGCGCGGGCGACGGCACCTCGCGCACCATCCGCTTCCGCCAGAAGATGGATTGCGCCATCCTATCGCAGCATCGCGAGATCCCCCCGCGCGGCCTCAAGGGCGGCGGCGACGGCGAGGTCGGCCAGACGCTGGTTCGCCGCCTCGACGGCCGCATCGAGACGCTGAAGGGCTCCGACCAGACCGTGCTGGAGCCCGGCGAGGCGGTCACGGTGGTGACCCCGACGGCGGGAGGATTCGGCAAGGCATGATGCCGCCTGACCCTTCCCCGCCGGCGCTCGGCGAGGAAGGGACTGGCGGCATTGAGCGGCTCGTAGCCGGCTGAGGCTCAGGACGGCAGTTGCATGCCATGCCCGTCGGGCGTGGTGTCGTCGACCTGGCCAACCGTCGAAGCGGGCCAGTGCGTCTGGATGATCTCCATCATACCCTTGCCGACCGGGCCGGCGAAATCGGCGCCGAGTTCGGTCAGCGCATTGAGCCAGCTGACGGGAACGGCGCCGGCCATCGTCAGGCGCATGATCGCGGCGTCCTCAGCCATCTTGCTGTTCGTGCTCGAGGCGTCGACGACGACGAAGACATTGTAGCCGTTGCGCAGGAGGTCGAGCGACGTGTGGAGCGTGCAGTTGTCGATCGAGATGCCGCCGATCAGCACATTCCGACATCCAGTGCCGGCAAGCCATTCGGCGAAGTCCGCAGCGTAGCCCGTGGGCGTCGAACGGGGCCGAAAGGTGCGGGCGCCGCCGTCGATCAGCGCCTTGATCTCGGGAAGGAACGTTCCGTAGTACGCGTTCTCCTCGCCGAGGACGCCTGTCGGCATCTTCAGGAGCGTGCTGATCCTTGCGAAGGCGGCGATGTTGTTCCGGTATTGCTTGCCTGGGATCGTGGTCATCAGATTGTCCAGCCCGGTCACGTAGTCGACGTAGACGATCGCGGTGTCTTCGGGCTTGAACCCCGCGAGCGCGGGATTGGCGGGAATGGCGGCTGGGCTCATGGCGTGTCCTTGAGGGTGCATTGACCCGCTAGACATCGGGCTTCCGCGTTCATGCCAAAAGTGGCACTTACGGCATGTAACGTGCCGAAAGTGAAACAGCATGGATGCCGGCGATCTGCTGATGCTCGACGCCATCATCGCCGAGGGCGGCATCTCCGCCGCTGCCGCGAAGCTGGGCGAACCCAAGACGACGGTCAGCCGGCGGCTGCGGCGCCTCGAGAAGGCGGTGGGCGCTCCCCTGTTCGACCGCAGCGGGCGCAGGCTGCGGCTCACCAGCCTCGGACGCACCTTCGCTGCGCCGGCCGAGGCGGTGCGGGTTGCCTTGTCGGAGGCGCACTCGCTGGCGCGCGGCACCCATCTTGGGCCGACCGATCATCTGCGCATCGCCTCCCCGATGCTCTTCGGCCACCGCATCCTGACGCCCTACCTCGGCCAGTTCCTGGCTGAGCATCCCGGCGTCAACGCGACCCTGCAGCTCGGCAACATCCCCCTCAATCCGCTTCGCGAGAATTTCGATCTTGCCATCAGGATCCAGCGCCCTGTGGAGCCCTATCTGATCGTTTCCCAGCTTGCCGTCGCGCGGCTGCGGCTGTTCGCGGTGCCCTCGATCGCGGCCAGGGTCACGAC
>JAIXZF010000365.1 GCA_027489835.1 Hyphomicrobiales bacterium | reverse complement strand
CCGCTCTCGATGCGGCGGTTCTTGGCCGAGACGATGCCGATCGAGACCGAGCCGCCGAGGCCGAACGGGTTGCCGATGGCCATCACCCAATCGCCGATGCGGGCCTTCTCGCTGTCGCCGAACTTCACGGCCTTGAGGGGCGTGTCCGACTTCACCCGCAGCACGGCGAGGTCGACCTTCGGGTCCTTGCCGACGACCTCGGCCTTCAGGCGGCGGCCATCGGAGAAGATCACCGTCACGTCGTTGGATTCGCCGATGACGTGGTTGTTGGTGATGACGATGCCGGAGGAGTCGATGACGAAGCCCGAGCCGGCGGACTGGCCGCGGCGCTGCTGGGGCTGCTGCGGCTGGGGCGTGCGGGGCTGCTGGTTCTCGCCCTGCTGGCCAGGAGCCTGGCCCTGGCCCTGACCCTCGCGGCGGCGGTTGAAGAATTCTTCGAACAGGTCGCCGAACGGCGTGTCGGGGCCGAGGCCCGGCACGTTCGGCATGGTGCGGTTGCGCGTCTCGACCGTGGTCTGGGCCGAGATGTTGACGACAGCCTCCATCACCTGTTCGGCAAGATCGGCAACGGAGGGCAGCGCCATGGCGCGGGCCGACTGGGCCTGGGCCGGCGTGCCGAACATCAGCGCCGGCTGAAGGGAGATGGGCGCCGCGATCGCCGCGGCCAGCACGGCCCGGACGGCTACGGAGCCGAGACGCCCGAGCCTGCGGGAAGCCGGCGAGCGATTGTCAGCGAACGGGCTCATGGAAGACCTCACGGGGCGGTGGGCCGGCAGGGTATCCGCCGGCACGAGCGTTTGAAATAGAAAATGGGGCCAAAGGGCGGCGCGCGAAAGGGCTAACCGGCAAAAAACCGGCGTGCGGCCCATATCACAATCACGCCAGCCACGGCCGAGACGAGCCCGACAATGCGCAGGATGTCGGCCGGCGTTTCCGCCGCCGTCCTCATCGCTTCCTGCGCCTTGCCGGGCAGGAGCGCGAAGAGGATGCCCTCGATGACCAGCACAAGGCCGATGGCGACCAGGAAGTCCATCATCGAGGGCTTCTAGCGCATCGGCGACGCCGCGTCACCCGAGGCTCAGCGCGGGGGAGCCGGCGTGCGGCCGCGCCCCTGCGGATCGTTGAAGAACCGGAAGAAGTCCGAGTTCGGAGACAGCACCATGCGGGTCTCGCCGGCCTTCAGGCCGGATTCATAGGCCTGCATCGAGCGGTAGAATGCGAAGAACTCCGGATCTCGGTTGAACGCCGCCGCGAAGATGCGGTTGCGCTCCGCGTCGCCCTGGCCGCGCGTCTCGTCGGATTTGCGGCCGGCCTCGCCGAGCAACACCTGCACGTCGCGGTCGGCGCGGGCGCGGATCTCCTGCGAGGTCTGCGAGCCGTTGGCGCGCAGGTCCGCGGCCTCGCGCTGGCGCTCGGTCTGCATGCGCTGGAACACGGCTTGCGAGTTGGCCGCCGGCAGGTCGACGCGGGTGAGGCGCACGTCCACGATCTCGATGCCGAAGGCGCGGGCCTGACGGTTCACGTCGTCCTGGATGCGGTTCATCAGCCGGGCGCGGTCGGTCCGGACGATCGCCTGGTAGCTCGCTTCCGCCAACACGTTGCGGATGGTCGAGTTGACGATCCGGTTGAGCTGAGCGTTGGCGCCGTTGATGTTGTTGACCGACTGGAAGAACAGCAGGGCGTTGCTGATCCGGTAGCGCGCGAAGGCATCCACCGAGAGGCGGTTCTGGTCGTTGGCCAGGATTTCCTGCACGGGCAGGTCGAGGTCGAGCACCCGCTTGTCGATGGTGATGACCGAGTCGATGAAGGGCATCTTGAACTTCAGGCCCGGCTCGGTGACGACGCGGTTGATGGCGCCGAAGCGCAGCACCAGCGCCTGCTGCGTCTGCTGGACGACATAGGCCGACAGCAGAAGCGCGATGGCGACGACGCCGATGACCGCCAGCGATACGGCTTTGACGGCGTTGTTCATGGCGTGGTGCTCCTGGGCTGGCCCGGCGCCTGCGGACGGCGCTGCAGCTGGTCCAGCGGCAAGAAGGGAACGACGCCGCCCCCGCCACTGGAGTTCTGGTCGATGATTACCTTGTCCATGCCGCCGAAGACACGCTCCATGGTCTCGAGGAAGAGACGCTCGCGCGTCACCTCTGGGGCGAGGCGATACTGCTCGTAGATCTGGGTGAAGCGGGAGGCCTGACCGGTGGCCTCCGCGACCGAACGCTCGCGATAGGCTTCGGCTTCCTGGATCAGGCGCGCGGCCTGGCCCCTGGCTTCCGGCACGACGCGGCTCGCATAGGTCTCGGCCTCGTTCCGCATCCTGTTCTGGTCCTGCTGGGCGGCCTGCACGTCGCGGAAAGCCTCGATGACCTGCGCGGGCGGGTCGGCCTTCAGCATCTGCAGGCCGGAGATCAGAACGCCGGCATTGTAGGAGTTGAGCGTGTCCTGCACGAGCTGGCGGACTTCGGCCTCGATGGCGCCGCGCTCGGTGGTCAGGATCGGCTGGATGGCGCGCCGGCCGATGACCTCTCGCATAGAGCTTTCCGCCACCGCCCGGATGTTGCTCTCCGGGTTCTGGATGTTGAACACGTAGTTCTCGGGGCGGGCCGGATCGATCTGCCACTGCACCTGGAAGGCGATGTCGACGATGTTGCCGTCGCCGGTCAGCATCAGGCTGTCCTCGCCCGAGGTGCGCTGCACCTGCTGGCCGCGCTGGTTGGTGATCAGCGCCGAGCCGATCTCGATGCGGTTGATCTGCGTCACGCGCGGCTTGATGACCGAGCCGATCGGGGAGGGCCAGTTCCAGTCGAGGCCGGGCGCAGTCTTGGTGGTGTAGCGGCCGAAGACGGTCTTGATGCCGATCTCGTCGGGGCGCACCGTGAAGAAGCCCGTGGCCAGCCAGATGAAGACCGCGAGCAGGCCGAGCAGCACGAGGCCCTTGCTGCCCATGTCGCCGCCGCCGGGGATGATGGTCTTGAGCCTATCCTGGCCGCGGCGCAGGATGGCTTCGAGATCGGGAGGAACGCCGGGGCCGCCCGGGCCCGAGGGGCCTCCGCCGCCTCCGCCCCACGGGCCGCCGCCATTGCCGCCGCCGCCGCCACGATTGCCCCAGGGTCCACCCCCGCCGCCGCCGCTGCCGCCGCCGCCTCCGCTCTGATTGCTCCAGGGCATGAAAACCGCCTTTGTCGAGTTCCGGTGGGGATGCGCCAAGCGCACCCCGTCGCGCTGTGAATTGGGCATGTGCCGCCCGTCCGTCAACCGACCGCGCGTCAGATGCGGCGTTTGAGGTCAAGAAAGGTGAAT
>JAIXZF010000183.1 GCA_027489835.1 Hyphomicrobiales bacterium | reverse complement strand
GGGCCGAGAACGTCGCCCAGGTCGAGATCGCTGGTATATCGGCCGACCGCCAAATTCGCCTCCCCGTTCTTGTTGCGAAATGTCTAGCAAGCGGCATCCGCTTGCATAACCGGTCCTCGGGGGAGAGCATCTTTGTCGTGGGGGCAACGTTGCGCCGGGCGGTGTCGCCCGCATCGCGCAGAACAGGCTACGTTCACGCGGCGCGTTCGGCCGGCAGCGCCGCGAGGAAGCGGTCGACGCGCGCGACGAAGGCATCCGGCGCCTGCATCGGCCCGAAATGCGCCGCGCCGGGCAGCGTCTCCACCACCGCGTCGGGCCTGATCTGACGGATGCGGTCGGCGCTGTCGGCGGGCATCAGCACGTCATGCTCGCCCGGCAGCGCCAGGATCGGGCAACGCACAGCCTTCATGTCGGCCTCGATGTCGACGTCGAGGAAGCCGAGCACGGAGCGGGCATAGCCTTCGGCGCGCTGTTCGGCATAGCGTTCCAGATAGGTCTGGTAGCGCTCATCGCGCGGCAGGTTCATGAAGGCGCGCTCGGCGGCCGCCGGCAGCAGCACCGCCATGCCCTCGCGCCGCACCAGTTCGACACGGCCCCGCAGCATGTCCTTGACGTGCTCGGCATTCCTGAGGCCCGGATTGGACATCACCAGCGCGCTGACGCGCCCCGGCTCGCGGGCCGCATGGCCCGCCGCGACCGCGCCGCCCATGGCGCAGCCGATGGCGATCCAGCGCGCGACGCCAAGCTCCCGCCGGAGCATCTCGATCGCCAGCGCATGCTCGGGCACGCCCATCGGCGCCTCGGGCAAGGGCGAACGGCCGGCTGCCATCAGATCCGGCGCCACGCAGAAGTAGCGGTCCTTCCACCTGGCGATGCACTCGTTCCAGAAGCGGCCATCCGTGCCCATGGCATGGATCAGGAGCAGGGCCGGCCGGCCCGGATCACCCGCGGTCATGACGTGCATGGCGGACATAAGCGCGCCCCTTCGTCGATCAGACGGCGCCGGAGAGCGGCACGAAGTGGTAGCCGCCCTTGGGATCCCGCACGACGTGGCCGCCATGCGGCTTGCCGAAATGGCCCGGCAGGATCAGCGCGTCATGGTCGGCGGCATAGGCGAGCAGCTCGGCGCGCGTCTTGCGGGCGAGCTCCTGATCCTCGCAGTATTTGCTGTTCACATGCGGATAGCGGACCTGGATGGGCTGGTGCATCGCGTCGGCGATGAACAGGGCTTCCTTGCCGCCGGAGCGGATGCGGATCGCCATCTGGCCGGGTGCGTGGCCGGGGATCGGCATGAGGTCGATGCCCTCGGCGATGGTTTCGTTGCCTTCCACCAGACGCGCCAGCCCGGCATCGATGATGGGCTGCACGCTGTCTATGAACGGGGCCTGCGCGCCGGGCGGGCGGGCCGCGCCGCCCTGCTTCGGGTCGCGCGCCTCGACCTCCTTCGCCGACATGACATAAGTCGCGTTCGGGAAGGTCGGGACCCATTTGCCGTCGACCATCATCGTATTCCAGCCGACATGGTCGACATGCAGGTGGGTGAGCAGGATGAGGTTCACATCCTCGCGCCGCACGCCGGATTTGGCCAGCTCGTCGAGGAAGGGCACATCGCGCATGTGGAAGCGCGGGGACATCGGCCTGTCCTTGGCGTTACCGCCGCCGGTATCGACCAGAATGGTCAGCGTCGGCGTCTTCACCAGCCAGACATGGACGGAGGTGACGAAGCTCTGCTCCGCCTCGTTGAAGAACTCCGCGCCATGCCAGTCGCGCTGGGCCGCCAGCTCGTCGGGCCCGATGCCGACGAAGCTCGCCAGCGGCTCGGCCAGCATCATCTCCTCGATGCGGGTGATCTCGATAGTGCCGACCTTGATCATCAGGCCCTCCCCTTCGCCCGTGCCTGCAGCCCGCCTGGGCCGGCCTGCACGTGCATCTTGTTCATTCCCCGCAGGATACACGACCGGATCGGGCGCGACTTTGCGCTGAGCACAACAATGCTTTGCCGAACGGTCTCATTCCGGCGTCAGCGACGGACCGGTAGCATCCCCATCGACAGGCATAGAAACGCACAACGATGGCCTGCACGCACGGGGAGGACGGCGGAAGCTCATGGGCGAACTGCTGAAGCTTGAAGGCATTTCCTTGAGTTTCGGCGGCGTCAATGCGCTGTTGGCTGTCTCCGCTGGCGTGGCCGAGGGCAAGATCACGGCCGTGATCGGTCCCAACGGGGCTGGAAAGACCAGTCTTTTCAACGTCATTTCGGGGTTTTACCGGGCCACTGGCGGCGCCGCGACCTATGCCGGGTTCGACCTGCTTCAGAAGCCGAGCAGCGCGCGGGCCTCGCTCGGCATCGCGCGGACCTTCCAGAACATCGCCCTGTTCTCCGGCTTGAGCGTCATCGAGAACATCAAGCTGGGCGCCCATGCCCATCTCAAGGCGAATCCGGCCACGGCCTCGCTGTTCCTCGGCGGCCCGGCGCGGGAGGAACACGAGCTGACGGCGGTGATCGACCGCGACATCCTGCCGGCGCTCGGCCTCGAGGACATTCGCGACCGGCCCGTCTCGGGCCTGCCCTACGGCCAGCAGAAGCGCATCGAGCTTGCCCGCGCCATGGTGATGAGGCCGCGCCTCCTCATGCTCGACGAGCCATTCGCCGGCATGCCGCCGACAGAGAAGCACAGGATGGCCGGCGCGATCCGCAGCTTCGTGGCAAGCGGCGCCGTGACGGCGCTGCTGATCGACCACGACATGGAGACGGTGATGGGGCTGTGCGACCACATCGTCGTGCTGAACTTCGGCAAGGTGATCGCGTCCGGCACGCCCGATGCGGTGCGCCAGCATCCCGACGTCATCGAAGCCTATCTGGGCACGGGTTGAGGGCGGGCCATGCTGCAATTCATCGAGTACAGCATCGTCGGCATCGCCTCGGG
>JAIXZF010000017.1 GCA_027489835.1 Hyphomicrobiales bacterium | reverse complement strand
GGTCAGCCGCGCCGTCTTCATCGGCCGCAACCTCGACCGCGAGGCGATCCGCAAGGGTTTCTTCGCCACCGCCGCCTGATGGCGGACGCAGCCATGACCGCGCCCGTCTCGCTCACCCAACACATCGCGCCGCTCGAAGCGGGGGAGCATGTCGTGGCGGCTGCCTGGCTGGGCGGGACGCCCGCGCTCGCGCTGTCGGACGGGGCCGCGATGCTCGGCGCCCCCGGCGGGCAGAAGCGCCTCGACCTTCACGGCGCGGCGGGGCTTCTCGTCGCCACGGCCGCGGGCGGGCTTCTCCACACGGGCGGCGGCGACGGGCGGGTCTGCGCGCTCGACGAGGCCGGAACAGTCACGGAACTCGGGCGAGACGCCAAGGGCGCCTGGATCGACGCGATCTGCGCGACTGGCCGGGGCGAGGTGGCTTGGAGCGCCGCGCGGCGCGTCGTGTCGCGCGACGCTAAGGGCAAGCTCAAGAGCTTCGAGGCGCCGTCCAGCGCCCAGGGCCTCGCCTTCGCGCCCAAGGGCTACCGCCTCGCCATCGCGCACTACAACGGCGCCACGCTGTGGTTTCCCAACACCGAGACCCCGACGCAATTCCTCGAATGGAAGGGCGCGCATCTCGATGCCACGATCTCGCCGGACGGGCGCTTCGTCGTGACATCGATGCAGGAGAACGCGCTGCATGGCTGGCGGCTGCCGGCCAAGCCGACCGAGAAGGTCGCGCATATGCGGATGAGCGGCTATCCGGCCAAGACACGCTCGTTCTCGTGGTCGCATGACGGGGCCTGGCTCGCCACGAGCGGGGCCGAGGCCGTCATCATCTGGCCCTTCTCCGGAGACGGCCCGATGGGCAAGGCGCCGCGCGAATGCGGCGTGCGCCGCTCCCGCGTCACGCAGGTGGCGTTCCATCCCGGCGCCTACGTCATCGCCGCAGGCTACGATGATGGCTGCATCCTGCTGATCCGCCTCACCGACGCGTCCGAATTGCTGGTCCGGCCCGCGGTCCGGGACAGCGGCGTCACGGCGCTGGCCTGGGACAAGCCCGGCAGGCGGCTGATCTTCGGCGCGGCCGATGGCGCGGCCGGACTGCTGACACTGCCGGCCTGAGGCGAGACGATGCGGCTCGGCCTCTGGAAATCAGGCTCCGTGGCCCCTTCGGCCGACAAGGCCGCGCTGGCGCGGGTCAAGGAGATGGTGCGCACCCTCCTGGCCCTCTCCGACGACGTGACGGTTTCGGTCAACGAGATCGTCTGCGCCGATCCGGCCTGTCCCGGTTCGGAGACAATCATCCTCGTGATGGCGCCGGGCCAGCGCACTAAGGCCTACAAGGTCCAGATGCAGGCCGCCGACGTGACGGACGAGGCGATCAGGTCCGCCCTCGGGGCCTGACCGGGCGCCGCTCAGAAGAAGCTCTGGGGATCCACGTCGACCGCGACCCTGATCGAGCCCCGCGGCTTCGGCCCGCGCCTGATCCAGGCGCGCAGATAGGCCTGCAGGTCGAACCGCCGGTCGGTCTTGACCAGGAGGCGGAAGCGGTGCCGGCCCCGCAAGAGTGCGATCGGCGCCTCCGCCGGCCCCAGCACCATGACGCCCTCCGGCGCCTCGGCCGCGCGGGCGAGATCGCGCGCATGGCGCTCGGCGTCGCCCCTGTCGGCCGCCGAGACGATGAGCGCGGCCAGCCGGCCGAACGGGGGGAGCCCGGCCTCCTCGCGCTGCGCGATCTCGGCGCGGTAGAACCGCTCTGGATCGCCCGACAGCAGCGCCTTGATGACGGGATGGTTCGGGCCGTAGCTCTGCAGCAGCGCCCGGCCGGGCCGCTCGCCCCGGCCCGCACGGCCCGTCACCTGCTGCAGAACCTGGAAGGTGCGCTCGGCGGCGCGCGGATCGCCCGAGGCGAGGCCGATATCGGCGTCGATCACGCCCACCAGCGTCATGCCGGGGAAGTTGTGGCCCTTGGCCACGAGTTGCGTGCCGATGACGATCTGGAACTCGCCCTCGGCCACCGCCTGCAATTCGCGCTTCAGCCGCTCCGTTCCGCCCGGAAAGTCGCTGGAGAGCACGATGGCGCGCGCGCCGGGAAACACCGTCGCCACCTCTTCGGCCAGCCGTTCGACGCCCGGGCCGCAGGCGGCGAGGCTGTCCGCCGTGCCGCAACTGACGCAGCTTTCGGGCCGCCTTTCGAGATGGCCGCAATGATGGCAGACCAGCGCGCGCCGGAAACGGTGCTCGACCAGCCAGGCCGAGCAGTTGGGACACTGGTAGCGGTGGCCGCAGGCCCGGCACAGGGTCAGCGGCGCATAGCCCCGGCGGTTGAGGAAGAGCAGGCTCTGCTCGCCGGCTTCAAGGTTCTGGCGGACCGCCTGCTCAAGCGGCGGCGAGATCCAGCGGCCGCGCGCGGCGGGTTGGCGCGTCAGGTCGACGGCGGCTAGGTCGGGCAGGCTGCGGCCGCCGAAGCGCTCGGGCAGCCGGACATGGCGGTAGCGGCCGCGCTCGGCATTGACGCGGCTTTCCAGCGAGGGCGTCGCCGAGGCCAGCACCAGCGCCGCCCTCTCGAGCCGGGCGCGCACCACCGCCATGTCGCGCGCATGGTAGGTAACGCCGTCATCCTGCTTGTAGGCCTGCTCGTGCTCCTCATCGACGATGACGAGGCCGAGATCGCGGAAGGGCAGGAACAGCGCCGAGCGCGCCCCGGCGACGACGAGCGCCTCGCCCGCCGCCACGGCCGCCTGCAGCCTGTCGCGCTTGCGGCCCGACACGCCCGAATGCCAGAGGCCCGGCGGATTGCCGAAGCGCGCGGCGAAACGCTCGACGAACTGGGCCGTGAGCGCGATCTCCGGCATCAGGATCAGCGATTGGCGGCCCATGCGCACGGCTTCCGCCACCGCCTCGAAATAAACCTCCGTCTTGCCCGAGCCGGTGACGCCCTCGAGCAGCGTGGCCGAAAAATTGTGCCTCGCCACCTCCGCCACGAGTTCGGCGGCCGCAGCCCGCTGCGCCTCCGACAGCGCGGGCGCGCTGAAGGCAGGGTCGGGTCGGGGCGCGGCCTCGGGCATCGGCAGCGGCTCGGCCACGAAGGTGCCCTCGTCGACCAGCGCGTCGATCACCGCGGCCGAGATGCCGGCCGCGTCGCTCAGCGCGCTCTTGGGGTGGAGCAACCCGCCCTCGGCCGCCTTGATAGCGCGCGCCCGCGCCGGCGTGATCCGCTGCGGCGGGGGGCCGACAAGCCGGACGCCCATCTTCACGCGTTCGGCCGGGCCATCGGGGTTGGGCAGGCGCAGCGCGAGCGAGAGCGCCGAGCCGAGGGGGCAGAGCGTGTACCAGGCGATCCAGTCGACCAGCTTGCGCAGGCCTTCGGGAAAGGGCGGCAGGTCGTAGCGTCCATGGACCGGCTTGAGGTTGTCGCCGCTGCCCTCCCG
>JAIXZF010000393.1 GCA_027489835.1 Hyphomicrobiales bacterium | reverse complement strand
TCGGGCGGCGTGTCGAACCTCAGCTTCTCCTTCCGCGGCAACGAGCCCGTGCGCGAGGCGATGCACTCGGTCTTCCTGTATCACTGCATCAATGTCGGCATGGACATGGGCATCGTGAACGCCGGCCAGCTCGGCGTCTACGAGAACCTCGATCCCGAGCTGCGCGAGCTCTGCGAGGACGTGGTGCTCAACCGCCGCCCCGACGCGACCGAACGCCTGCTCGATGCCGCGCCGCGCTTCAAGGGCGATGGCAGCCAGTCGGTCAACCTCAAGGACATGGCCTGGCGCGCCCAGCCGGTGGCGAAGCGGCTGGAGCATGCGCTCGTCAACGGCATCACCGAATTCATCACCGTCGACACCGAGGAAGCGCGAGCCCAGGCGGAGCGCCCGCTGCACGTCATCGAAGGGCCGCTGATGGCCGGCATGAACGTGGTCGGCGACCTGTTCGGCGCGGGCAAGATGTTCCTGCCGCAGGTGGTCAAGTCGGCCCGCGTCATGAAGCAGGCCGTGGCCTACCTGATGCCCTACATGGAGGAGGAGAAGGCGAAGTCGGGCCTCAGCCAGTCCTCCGCCGCCGGCAAGGTGCTGATGGCGACGGTGAAGGGCGATGTCCACGACATCGGCAAGAACATCGTCGGCGTCGTGCTCCAGTGCAACAATTACGAGGTCATCGACCTCGGCGTCATGGTGCCTGCCTCCCGCATCCTAGAGGTGGCGCGGAAGGAGAAGGTCGACATCATCGGCCTGTCCGGCCTCATCACCCCGTCGCTGGACGAGATGGTGCATGTCGCTGCCGAGATGGAGCGTGAGGGCTTCGACATTCCGCTGCTGATCGGCGGCGCCACCACCTCCCGTGTCCACACCGCCGTGAAGATTCACCCCGCCTATGATCGCGGTCAGGCCGTCTACGTCACCGATGCCAGCCGCGCTGTCGGCGTCGTCTCGACGCTGCTGTCGAACGACAACAAGGCCGGCTATGTCGAGACCGTACGCGCCGAATACGCCAAGGTCGCCGACGCGCATCGCCGCTCGGAGGCCGACAAGCTGCGCCTGTCGCTGGCGAAGGCCCGCGCCAACGCGATGAAGATCGACTGGGCCGGATACGTGCCGCCGAAGCCGTCCTTCTCGGGCACACGCACCTTCCGCACCTACGATCTGTCGGACCTCGTGCCGCTGATCGACTGGACGCCCTTCTTCCAGACATGGGAACTGAAGGGGCGCTATCCGGGCATCCTGTCGGACGAAAAGCAGGGCGCCGCCGCCCGGGCGCTCTGGGACGACGCGCAGGCCATGCTCACGCGCATCGTCGAGGAACGCTGGTTCAACCCCAGGGCGGTGATCGGCTTCTGGCCGGCCAACGCGGTGGGTGACGACGTCAGGCTCTACACCGGCGAAAGCCGCGCCGAGACCTTGGCGACCCTGCACGGCCTGCGCCAGCAGCTTTCGAAGCGCGACGGGCGGCCCAATCTGTGCCTCTCCGACTTCGTGGCCCCCGAAGGCAGCGGCAAGGCGGATTGGGTCGGCGGCTTCGTCGTCACCGCCGGTCCGGAGGAGGAGCGCATCGCCGACCGCTTCGCCCGCGACAACGACGATTACCGTTCGATCATGGTCAAGGCCCTGGCCGACCGCATCGCGGAGGCCTTCGCCGAACGCATGCACCAGCGTGTCCGCAAGGAATTCTGGGGCTACGCCGCCGACGAGACGGTCGGCAACGACGAGTTGATCCTCGAGCAGTATCAAGGCATCAGGCCGGCCCCCGGCTATCCCGCGCAGCCCGACCACACCGAGAAGGCGACACTGTTCCGCCTTCTCGACGCGGAGAAGGCCAGCGGCGTGAAGCTGACCGAAAGCTACGCCATGTGGCCGGGCTCGTCGGTCTGCGGGCTCTACCTGTCGCACCCCGATGCGCATTACTTCGGCGTGGCCAAGGTGGAGCGCGATCAGGTCGAGGATTATGCCGCCCGCAAGGACATGGCCATCCTCGACGTCGAGCGCTGGCTGGCCCCGATCCTCAACTATGACCCGTTGGCCTATCGCATCGAGGCGGCGGAGTGAGGATGGCTGCGGCCATGGCCATCGCCGCGCTGGCGATGGTCCTCGCGACGCCCCGTGCCGAAGCCGCGTCGACCTGGTCCGAGGTCAAGTGCCAGCGCTACGGGGCCGCTTGGGACACGCTGATCGCCCGGCGCGGGACGACGGGGCTGGGTCCGGCCTTTCTCGAGCGCCATGCCGCCTTCATCGCTTCGGGCTGCAGCACGGCGCCCGATGTCTGCCCCCGCTCGCCGGCCGAGCTCGACGTGGCCAACGCCCTGGTGATCGCGGCGATGAACGGCGGCGCGGCCAGCACCTTCCTGCCCTTCCGCTGCGCGAAATGAGGGACCGTGAAGGGCTGGGCGATAACATCAAGGGGCTGGGTTGCTTCGCTTCGCTCGCAATGACGACGGGATCGGCGTGGCTGGCGATCCGGCCAGTCGTTCAGCACTTCCACAGGTTATGCGTCCGTCAATGCGAGCGAAGCGAAGCAACCCAGCGGAGGGACCATCCGCCACGACGGATCGCGGCGCCGCTTTGACAAAGGTCAACCGTCCGCGGCCCCGTCACCCCTAGCCTTCCGCCCAATGTCGCGGCTTCCCTGGCCGGGCACTTGCCGTAGGATGGCGAAGACCAGCCGGGGGAGGGAGGAAGCAGGATGCTCACGGCCATCTTCGCCGACATCCACGGCAATCGCGAGGCCTTCTCGGCCTGCCTCGACCATGCCCGCAAGGCGGGCGCCGCGCGCATCGTGCTGCTGGGAGACTATGTCGGCTATGGCGCGGACCCCGAATGGTGCGTCGATCGCGCCAGGCAGCTGGTCGAGGCGGGCGCCACCGCGGTCAGGGGCAACCATGACGACGCCATCGACAATGACGAGGGCGGTATGAACGCCATCGCCACGGCCGCGATCGATTGGACGCGCCCGCGGCTCGACGATGGCCAGCGCGCCTTCCTGGCCGGCCTGCCGCTGACGGCCGAACTCGACGGACGGCTGTTCGTCCATGCCAATGCCTGGGCTCCCGCCGACTGGGACTATGTGCGCAACGAACGCGAGGCCGAGCGCTGCCTGCGCTGCTGCGGCCACGGCGCCGTGTTCGTCGGCCATGTGCATGTGCCGGCGCTCTACGCGCTGGGGGCGGACCGCATCGCGCAGCGCTTCGAGCCGCATGCAGGATCGGCCATCCCGCTTCTGGGGAGCCGGCGCTGGCTGGCGGTCGTGGGGGCGGTGGGCCAGCCGCGCGGAGCCTCGACGGCCGCGCAATACTGCATGTTCGACACCGCGCGGCGCGGCCTGCGCTTCGAGCAGGTGCCCTACGACGCCGAGGGCGCGGCGCGGAAGGTGGAGAAGGCGGGGTTGCCGCCCGTGCTCGCCCAAAGGCTGCGGGGCCTCGCATGACGCGCATCGCGCCGCGCCCCGGCGCCGTCATCGACGGCTTCACCCTGCACGAGGAAATCCACCG
>JAIXZF010000405.1 GCA_027489835.1 Hyphomicrobiales bacterium | reverse complement strand
GCATCCGCGAGGAGAAGGGCCCGGCCGCCATCTGGCTCGACGAGACGACAGGGCCGCTCGCGCCGCGCAACATCTACGGCGTGACCAAGCTCGCGGCCGAAGGCCTGTGCCGCCTCCACACCATGGAGGCCGGGCTCAACGCCGTGGTGCTCAGGACGGGGCGCTTCTTTCCCGAGGACGACGACACGCTCAAGGACCTGGACGGCCCCAACCTGAAATCCAACGAATTCCTCAATCGCCGCCTCACGGTGGAGGATGCCGCCGCCGCGCACCTCGCCGCGCTGCAGAAGGCGCCGGATCTGGGGTTCGGCTGCTACGTGATCTCGGCGCCGACCCCCTTCGCTCGCGCAGACGCGGACGAGCTCAAGCGCGACGCCCCTGCGGTCATCCGGCGGCTTTATCCCGACGCCGAGGCGCTCTATGCGGCGAGGGGCTGGCGACTGCCCCGGAGCATCGGCCGCGTCTACGATGCGGGGCTCGCCGAGCGCGAGCTCGGCTTCCGCTGCCGCACGGATTTCGGCCACGTGCTTGCCGCCCTCCGGTCGGGCACGCCCCTGCCCTTCATCGACGACCCCGATTACGTCTCGCCCAAGCTGGCGGCGGGCGGCCGGGCCGGCCGTTGAACGGCGCCCGGGGCGACGCTGGCGCAGGCAGCTTGCCCGGCCCGAATGTCCCCAAGGTGCGGCCGCATTGGCGGCCTCGAGCGGAACCCTCGCTGTCACGCCCGCGTTTGGCGATGTCCGCGCCCCACGCAGAGGCTCACGCGAGGAAGACGCTCATGGGCTACATCGTCACCAACGCGCTCGCCATCCTTCTTGCCGGCCTTGCCGGGCTCACGCCGCTCCTGCTGGCCTGGCGGGAGCGGCGCCCCGGAGCGATCGCTCTCGGCTTCGTCGCCTCGACATGGATCGCGGCCATCGTCGCGGGGGCGCTCATCGTCGCGCCGGTGCAGGCGGACATCTGGGTCGTCACCATCGTCACGGCCGTCATCCTGTGGGGCGGCTTCATCATGCCCGCGCTGCTGACGACGCTCAGGGCGCGCGGACTGATGTGGCCTGTCGCGCTCGCCGATGCGGGCATCTGGCTCGTCGCGCTCCTGCTGCAGGCGGCCGTGCTCAGGATCGTCGGCCTCTCCGCGCCCTGAGGCGGCGAGCCGGAGCGTTCCGCGCCGAGGCCATGCTCAGCACCTCAGCACGAGCTTCGGCGCGCGCGCCGCGCCCGCCTCGATATCCTGGAAGGCGCGGGCTCCCTCGGCCAGCGGGCGCTCCTCGAACCATCGGAGCGAGCCCAGCGCGCCCGAGGCCAGCGCCTCCACGGTTTGCCGGAAGTCGGCCGGCGTGTAGCAATAGGTGCCGGTGAGGGTGACCTCCTGCAGGGTGATCTTGCGGATGTCGAGCCCCTCCTGCCCCGGCAACAGCCCCGCATGCACGATCACGCCGCCGGGCCGCACCATGGCCGACGCTGCGGCGCGGGTCGCCGCGGCGCCCACTGCATCGATGACGAGATCGATGCTGTTGTCGCCGGGTGCGTCGCCGCCGGCTGGATCATGGACGTTCAGCCCTTCCGCGTCCGCGATGGTCCGGCGCCTGAGCGCGTTGGGTTCGCCGAGGCGGATATCTTGCCCGCCGAAATGCCGCGCCACGATGGCCGCCGCCAGCCCGATGGCGCCTCCGCCCAAGACCGCGATCCTGCAGGCCGCGAGCGGCTGGTGCAGCCGCTCGACGCCGAGCCGGACGGCGTGCCAGGCCACGGCGACGGGCTCGGCCAGCGCCGCCTGGGCAATGGGCATCGCCTCCGGGATCGGCACCACGTTGCGTTCGGGAATGCGCACATACTCGGCGAAGGCGCCGGGCCGCGGCGGCATCGAGATGATCTGCCGGGTCGGCGAGAGGTGCCAGCGCCCCTCGATCGCATAGGGGCAGGTCGGGTCGACCACCAGCGGGTTGATGGTCACGCGCTCGCCGTCGCGCGGCCCGCCCACGATGCGGCCGGCCGCCTCGTGGCCGAGGATGAGCGGGGCGGGGCGGCGGCTGTCATGGCCGTGATAGGCATGCATGTCCGAGCCGCAGATTCCGACCGCCTCGACGCGCACCAGAACCTCGTCGGCCAGCGGGGTGGGCGCGGGCTCTTCGCGATAGGCGAGGCTGTTGGGCCCGAGATAGACCAGCGCCTTCATGCGCGTCTCCTATTTGGCGGTGAAGCCGCCATCGACGGCGAGGGTCTGACCGGTGACATAGGCCGAGGCGTCCGAGGCGAGGAAGACCGTCGCACCAGCCAGGTCCTCGAGCCGGCCATTGCGCCCGATCGCGGTCTGCGCGGCGTTCTTCGCGGCCCGCTCCTCATCGTCGAACACCGCCTTGGTCAGCGGGGTCGGGAAGAAACCGGGCGCGATGGCATTGCAGGTGACGCCTTGGCGCGACCATTCCTCGGCGATGGCGCGCGTCAGTTGCACGACGCCGCCCTTGCCCGCGCCATAGGGCGCGCTGTTGGGAAAGGCGCGGCTGCTCTGCAGGGAGGCGATGTTGATGATACGGCCCCAGCCGCGCCCTGCCATGGCCGGCGCCAGCGCCTGCGTCAGCAGGAAGGGCGCGCGCAGATGCAGCGCCATGTGCAGGTCGAAGGCCTCGGCCGTGACCTCTCCGAAGGGTTGCCGCAGGTTGACCCCCGCCGCGTTGACGAGGATGTCGGGCGAGGCGCCCAACCTTGCGAGCCCTTCGCCAATAGCCCTTGCGCAGCCGGGCGCGGCAAGGTCCGCGGCGATGGACCGCGCGACGATGCCCTCTCCAATGAGCCCATCGGCAGCCTTCGCCAGCTCGTCCGAGCGCCGTGCCACCAGCACGACAGACGCGCCAGCGAGCCCAAGAGCGCGCGCCATGGCGAGGCCGATGCCGCTATTGCCTCCCGTGACGAGCGCGGCGCGGCCCGTCAGGTCGAAGAGCGGGCCGAGCCGGAACGCCACTCAGGCCTCCACTTGCTGCCCGAGATCGACATTCGATCCCGGCGCGTATTTCACCATCCGGACGTCGGAGGTGCGGGCATGCGCCTCCATGCCCTCCAGCCGCGAGATGCGGGCCGAGACGGGGGCCACCAGCGTGCAGGCCTCGCGCGTCATCTTCTGCCAGGTCAGCGGCTTGAGGAATTT
>JAIXZF010000357.1 GCA_027489835.1 Hyphomicrobiales bacterium | reverse complement strand
CAGCCCCCGCGGCGCCGCGGCGATGAAATTGCGCGAGGCGGGATCGGGCGGGGGCAGATCGCGCCGCGGCGTGAACTTGAGCACGGGCTTGCAGATCGAACGCCCGCCATTGTGCCGCGCGAGGTCGACGTGGAAATGATCGTAGTGGAACATGTCCGCGCCCGGCCCCAGCACGGTCTTGTAATACTCGCAGGCGCCGACGAAGACCTCGCGCAGGAAGTCCTGCTCCTGCGGCGAGCCGCGCCAGCCATCCTTGACGGTGATCTCGCGCCCGTCCGAGGTGCGGAAGGCGAAGATGTCGAGGGCGTTGCCGTAGGCGTGCTCGGAGCGCCGCGTCGTGCCACTGCCATTGTTCATGGCGCGGCAGGAATACGAGCCGGCGCGCAACTCGATCACCTGGGTGCCGAGCACGCCCATTGCGGCCGGCTGGACCACTTTCTCGAGGAAGCGGTCCGTGGTCGACACGATCGGGCAGGCCAGCGTCTGGGTCGAGGTGAGGCCGATGCCGCCCCCGGCGAAGGCCGCGACGCGGAGGGGCTTGGCCATCCCGCAGGTGCCGGGCCCGTCGATCGGGCTGCCGCGCAGCGACACATAGGCCGAGGTCGTGACCTCTCCCCTCGCCATGCACGCAGCTTCCGCCTCGTCGCGCCACGCCGCCCGCTGCTCGCGCTGGAAGCGACCGCAGCTGGCAAGGGTCAAGCCGATGAGCGAAAGGCCAATGAACGCAACGCAGCCCTTACGCATGCCGGCAAAATGCGCGACAAGAATTAAGGTCTCGCTAACGAATTGTGGCGCCCGCATGGCAAGGCGTGCGGTGGCGGGCGACGAAAGGAATGGCGACGATGGAAGGCAAGGCCCGCTTCATCTTCCCGGTGCTGATGGCGGGCGTGATGGCCTTCCTGATGACGGGGCTCGTCACCTGGCTCAATCTCGGGCTGCCGGCCGATTTCGTGCTGCGCTGGCTCCACGCCTTTGCCATCGCCTGGCCGGCCGCGGCCGGCGCGGCCTTCATCGCCATCCCGCTCGCGCGCCGCGCCACGGCGAGGATCGTCAAGTTTCTCGACGGCGTCGGCTGACCCTGCGCAATCCAGTTTGCGGCGCAATGCTGCGGTGCATCAAGTCGAGGGCGTCGCTTTAACGACGTTTTAACCGACAGCACTTGGGGGCCATGAAAAGGCCGGCCCAGAATCCGTTTGCACTTGGCGCTGGATTTGTTAGCCTCGATCCTGTCCTTCCAAGGAGGTGACAATGAGTTGGATGCCTGCCATCGACCGTCTGGCCATGACCGCGGCTTTCGCTCTCGTCGTTGCAGCCGTCATGGGCGCGTTCTGACGCAAGTCCCTGCCCCGGCATGACTGCCTTCCGTGCGGTCCACCCTGGGCAAGATCGAGACGTCTGAGCCGCAGCGGCCGCTGCGGCTTTTTTCTTGCCCCGGCAGCATCACGCCGCCTTCTGGTAGTCCTTGATGTCGCTGAACACGAGGCCCGGCGCGCGCTCGGCTTCGTAGCGCAGCGAGAACGGGCTCGAGGCCATGAAGACGGGGTCGCCGTCGAGATCGTTGGCCATGGACGAGCCGTGGCTGCCGACGAATTTCTCCAGCGCGATCTTGTCGTCCGAGGTCAGCCAGCGGCAGATGGTGAACTGGCAGGTCTCGAAGTCGACCGGGATCGCATACTCCGCGTCGAGCCGCTCCTTCAGCACGTCGAGCTGCAGCGCTCCGACGACGCCGACGATGGCGGGCGCGCCGTCATGCGGCACGAAGAGCTGGACGACGCCCTCCTCCGCCATCTGCTGCAGCGCCTCGCGCAGCTTCTTTGACTTCATCGCGTCCTTGAGTTTCACGCGGCGCAGGATTTCCGGCGCGAAGCTCGGCACGCCGCGGAACACGATGTCCTCGCCATCGGTGAGCGTGTCGCCGATGCGCAGGCTCCCATGGTTGGGAATGCCGACGATGTCGCCCGCATAGGCCTCGTCCGCGATCTGCCGGTCCTGCGCGAAGAAGAATTGCGGCGCGGACAGCGACATCGGCTTGGCGGTGCGCACCAGCTTCGCCTTCATGCCGCGCGTGAGCTTGCCGGAGCACACGCGCACGAAGGCGATGCGGTCACGGTGGTTGGGGTCCATGTTCGCCTGGATCTTGAAGACGAAGCTCGTCATCTTCGGCTCGTCTGCCGAGACGGTGCGCGTCGCCGCGACCTGCGCGCGCGGCGGCGGCGCTAACCTGCCGATGGCCTCGATCAGGTCGCGCACGCCATAGTCGCGCAAAGCCGCGCCGAAATAGACCGGCGTAAGGTGCCCCTGCCGGAAAGCCTCGAGGTCGAAGGGCTTCATTCCGCCCTCGGCCAGCATCACCTCGTCGCGCCACCCGGCGGCGGCATGGGGCAGCAGCGTATCGAACACGGCATCCTCGGGGCCGGACACGGCGCGGTCGGGCGCACCGGTCTGGTTGTCGCGGATGAAGCGGCCATGGAGGTCGTAGGTGCCGACGAACTCGCGCCCGCGCCCCACCGGCCAGGTCATGGCCGTGGCGTCCAGCGCCAGCGTCTTCTCGATTTCGTCGATCAGGTCGAACGGGTCGCGCGTCTCGCGGTCCATCTTGTTGATGAAGGTGATGATGGGGATGTCCCGCAGCCGGCACACCTCGAACAGCTTCTTGGTGCGCGCCTCGATGCCCTTGGCGGCGTCGATCACCATCACGGCGGAGTCCACCGCCGTCAGCGTGCGGTAGGTGTCGTCAGAGAAGTCCTCATGGCCCGGCGTGTCGAGCAGATTGTAGACCGAGCCGCCATGCTCGAAGGTCATCACCGAGGTGACGACCGAGATGCCGCGCTGACGCTCGATCTTCATCCAGTCGGACGAGGTCTGCCGCCGCCCGGCCTTGGCCTTCACCTCGCCGGCGAGCTGGATCGCGCCGCCGAACATCAGCAGCTTCTCGGTCAGCGTGGTCTTGCCCGCATCCGGGTGCGAGATGATCGCGAAGGTGCGGCGGCGCAGGTGCTCTGCCGGCGCT
>JAIXZF010000260.1 GCA_027489835.1 Hyphomicrobiales bacterium | reverse complement strand
GCCTGGCGGAACCTCACGGCGGTGGGCGCGACGCCGCTCGCCATCACGGACAACCTCAACTTCGGCAACCCGGAGCGGCCGCCCGTGATGGGCCAGCTCGTCGGCTGCATCCAGGGCATCGGCGAAGCCTGCCGCGCCCTCGATTTCCCGGTCGTGTCGGGGAACGTGTCGCTCTACAACGAGACCAACGGACAGGGCATCCTGCCCACGCCCACCATCGGCGGCGTGGGCGTGCTGCCGGACGTGGCAAAGCACGCCACCATCGCCTTCAAGCAGGCGGGCGACGCGATCATCCTCATCGGCGACACCGCAGGCTGGCTCGGCCAGTCGGTCTGGCTGCGCGATATCTGCGGCCGGGCCGAGGGCGCGCCGCCGCCCGTCGATCTCGCGGTCGAGCGCCGCAATGGCGATTTCGTGCGCGCCCTGATCTCGCGGGGCCAGGTCAGCGCCGTGCATGACTGCTCGGATGGCGGGCTGGCGCTGGCGCTGGCCGAGATGGCGATGCCAGGCGGACTTGGCGCCGTCATCGATGCGCTGCCGCCGGGGCCTGCCCATGGCGCGCTGTTCGGCGAGGATCAGGCGCGCTACGTGCTCGCCGTCCCCGCCGCGACGGCCGACGGCGTTCTCGACGCGGCACGCGAGGCTGGCGTTCCGGCGCTGAGGCTCGGGCGCGTCGGCGGCGAGGCGTTGACGCTGCCGGGCGAACGGCCGATATCGGTGGCCGAGCTTCGCGCCGCTCACGAGGGCTGGTTCCCGGCCTACATGGCGGGGTGAAAGCCGAAGGCAGCGTTGCCGCCCCGTCGTCATCCTCGGGCTTGCCCCGAGGACCCACGCCGTCGGCGATGCGGATGGCATAAGACATGGGGTGCCCGGGACAAGCTCGGGCATGACGGAACAAGAGAGGGTTGCCCGATGCCGATGAAGGCCGAAGACATCGAGGCCATGATCAAGACGGCGATCCCCGACGCCGTGGTCGTGATCAAGGACCTGGCCGGCGACGGCGACCATTATGCGGCGACGGTGACCTCGGCCGCCTTCAAGGGCATGCCCCGCGTGCGGCAGCACCAGATGGTCTACGATGCGCTGAAGGGCAACATGGGCGGCGTGCTCCATGCCCTTGCGCTGACGACCCTTGTTCCCCAGAATTAGGACATGACGGCGCAGACCCCGAGAGGCGCCAGGGAGACACCCATGACCGACATCAACGCCACGATCGACGCCGAAGTGAAGTCGAACGACGTGCTCCTGTTCATGAAGGGGACGCCGCAGTTCCCGATGTGCGGGTTCTCGGGGCAGGTCGTCCAGATCCTCAATTACCTCGGCGTGCCCTACAAGGGCGTCAACGTCCTCGACGACATGGCGATCCGGGACGGCATCAAGAGCTACTCCAACTGGCCGACCATTCCCCAGCTTTACGTGAAGGGCGAGTTCATCGGCGGCTGCGACATCACCCGCGAGATGTTCCAGTCGGGCGAGCTGGCCCAGCTCTTCTCCGAGAAGGGCATCCCCGTGAAGCAGGCCGCCGCCGGCTGAAGCTTCAGCGCAGCGCCGCGTAGATGGCGCGGGCCAGCGCGCGGCCCGTGCAGTCGTAAGCCGCGTCGGTGTTGTGGAGCTGGTCCCACGAGGTCAGCTCCGACAGCGGCACGCCCGCCGCCACGGCCCTTTGCAGCAGGCTGAAGCGCTGGAAGTGACCCGCGCCGCCAGCCCGCGCCGCGCGGGCCGTCAGCTCCAGCATGGCGGGCCGCAGCCTCGCGCCGGCCACGAGCGGCGAATTCTGCAAATCCATGAGGATCACATCCGAGCCGGCCGCCCTGATGCGGGCCACGGCCTCGACGATGCGCGCCTCGGTGTCGGAGCCGATGCCGCCCCAGGGCCAGACCACGTCGTTCGAGCCGAGTTGCCAGATGACGAGCGCGGGCCTCTGCGAGATCGCATCGGCCTCCATGCGGGCGATCTGCCCGCCGATGGTTTCGCCATTGCTGCCCTGGTTGGAGATCTCGATGCGCGCGCCGGGCCTCAGCCGCTGCAATTCGCGCTGCATCACCTCGGGGTAGGTCGCGGCCCAGCTCGATGCGCCGACGCCGCGCGTGGAGGACGAGCCGATGGCGACGACGAGGGCGGGCCCCGCCGCGAGCCGCGCCCTGAGGCGCGGCAGCGAGGCGCCGAGCGAGGGCGACGGCGTCGCCTTCAGGCAGGCCTCGGCGATGTCGGCGGCGGCGGGCGACGAGAGGGCGGTTACTGCAAGAGCTGCGACGGCGAAGCCGGCAGCACGGCTGCCGCGCGCCAGAAGCGGGCGTTCAGCGCGGGCCAAAGCCCAGCGAGCCGGTGTAGGCCGGGCCGGCCGACGCGGCGGCCTCGGGGGCGGGCCTGCGGGCCGCCTGGCGGGCGCGCCTTGCAGGCGGCCGGTTGAGCGCCACGACCATGCCGACGATCTCGCGGTGGATGCGGCCGCTCTTGTCGATCGAGGTGTGGCCGATGGTCGGGTCGTTGAGGTCGCGCCGGTTCGTCACGAGATCGGCATTGACCAGCGCGCCCCTGAATCCCGGCCCGGCCTGCACGGCCGAGCCCCAGCCATTGTTGGACTGATAGTAGTTCACCACGCGGCGGACATTGGCGGGGATCGCGTCCGGCACGGTGGCGTCGACCGGAATGAGCAGGTCGACCGGCACGCCGTTCCGGCCGAGCTTCTCGGCCAGCCGGATGATGTCGTTGCCGCCGAGCGAATGGCCGATCAGCACGATGCGGCGGTTCTGCCCCTGGCGCCGGGCCGCGATGATCTCGGCGGCAGCCTCGCTCCAGCCGGTGTGGTTGAGCGTCTGGGCAGCGACGCCGCTGGCCCTCAACTTGGCGGCGAGATCGTCCATGCCGAGCGAAAAGACGTTGAACAGCCCGCGAAGGAGATAGACCTCGGCGGGGCCGGAGGAGGTCGCCGCGCCGCCTTCGGCCAGCCGGGCCTGCCGCTGCGCGCCGCCTTGGTGCTGCTGAGCGAGGGCAGCCGGCTGCACGGCGAGCGACGCCAGAACGGCGAGGCTGGCGACAGCACCGATTCGTGGGGAGAGGGGCGAAGTCGCCAGTGGACAAAGACGCCGGAGAAGTCGAAGCATGCGGGGCGAATCGGGCTGGAATCTGCGGTGGCATTCTATGTTCGGCCAACGCCGAAACACATGCAGTGTTGCATGGTTCGTGCTTAACGTTCGATGAAGGTCGAGGCAATCGGCCGACGGTCAGGCGAAGCGTCGTTCATGGATGATGTGACGATCACGAGACGGGTGGTGCATCTGGGCGGTTACGACCCGATGACCGCCGACGCCTTCCATCGGCGCTTTTGGCGCGAGCTCTCGCGCTTCGAGCGGTGCTGGGGCGTCACCGCGACGACGTCGGATTTTTCGCAGACGGCTTCGAGCGCCGTCTGGACGGTGACGGTTTCGGGGCCGGGCTGGCGCGTGGTCAGCCACCACGAACTGGTCCGCTGGGACGACATCATCATGGGCCACCGCTCGGCCGACGCCCTGACGCGGTGGAGGCGCGGGCTCGCGGCCTTTGCCGACTTCATCTGGCACGGGGCGCTCGTCGGCTACATCACGCAGGCCTGGCGCTATGCCGCCTTCTTCCTCTACCCCTACGCCGCGCTCGCGCTTCTTCTGGCTGCGGGCGGCGCGGCGGGCTGGGGGCTGTCCTGGCTCGGGATGCCGTGGCCCCTGGCGGCGGCCTCGGGCGCGGCGCTCGGCTTCGGCGCCATGCTCCACGCCATCGGCCGCAGCCATGTCGGGCATCTGCTCGACGACTGGATCTTCGCGCGCGAACTGGTGCGCGGCGTTCCGGCCCCGCTCGCGCAGCGCCTCGCCGATGCCGGGCGTCGGCTCGCCGAAATGCCGCAGGGCGTCGACTGCCTCGTGGTCGGGCACAGCCTCGGCGCGGTCCTGGCCGTGAGCCTTCTCGACGAGGCGCTGAAGCAGCCGCCGCGGCGCGAGCGCATCGGCTTCCTTGCGGTCGGCTCGTCGATCCTCAAGATCGCGCTGCACGGCCGGGCGGCCGGGCTGAGGGCGCGGCTGGGCCGGCTCGCCGCGCGCAGGCGGGTCGACTGGGCCGAATACCAGGCGATCAACGACGTCATGAACTTCTACCGCCGGGATCCCATCAAGGTGCTCGGCCTGTCGGGCGAGTCGCCGATCGTGCGCCAGGTCAGGTTCCGGCGCATGCTGGCGCCGGCCTTCTATGCCCGCATCAAGCGCAATTTCTTCCGCCTGCACTGCCAGTTCGTCAGCGGCAACGACCGGCGCGCGCCCTATGATTACCTCATGAGCGTGTGCGGCCCGTTCCGGCTCATCGAACTGGCGCGGTCGCCGGACGGCGCGGAGCGCTGGCTCGACGCGCAGGGCGCTGTCACCGAAGCTGGACGCGCCGCGCTGCTGCCGGCCATGACCGCCGAAGGGGCGCCGGCCGACCGGCCCGCCGAGGCGGCCTCGAACGTCCTGCCTCTCCTTTCCAGACGGCAGAGGCACGCGTGAGCCCACTGGTCGCGAAGATCGCCTGGATCGTGATGGTCGTGGGCTGGTACGTGCTGCGCATCCCCTTCGAGCGCAAGGCGGCCAAGGCCCGCATCGCGCGCGACGAGCTTGCCTTGGCCGAGCGCGTAAGGCTGACCATCTCGCTGACCGGGCTCGGGATCATCCCCGCGATCCATGTCGCGACGGGCTTTCCGCGGGCCGCCGACTATCCCTTCCAGCCGGTGCTCTTTGGGCTCGGCATCGTCACCGGGCTGGCGGCGCTCGTGATGTTCCGGCTCACGCACAAGGCGCTGGGCCGCTACTGGTCGGTCAGCCTGCAAATGCGCGAGGGGCACAAGCTCGTCACCGAAGGCATCTACCGGCGCATTCGCCACCCGATGTATTCGGCCTTCTGGCTGATGGCGCTGGCGCAGGCCCTGCTCCTGCCAAACTGGATCGCCGGCCTCTCCGGCCTCGTCGGCTTCGGAACGCTGTACCTGCTCAGGGTGGGGCATGAGGAACGCCTGATGACCGAAACCTTCGGCGCCGAATACGAGGCCTATATGCGCCGCACGGGCCGGCTCTGGCCCAAGGCCGGCGCGGCCTGAAAGCCGCTTTTCCCGATACGGCACAGGGCCCGCGGGCCCCGGTTAGAAACCGCTAAACCACGTCCGCAGACAGTCCACCCGCGGACCCCGGTGATTCGGGGCCCGGCTGAGGGTTGTCGTTCATGTCAGATGTCGTCGCGTCGTTTGCGTCCGTCGTTCCGTTTCCACGTCGCTCCTCCACCCGCCAGGCCGACACCGCGGCGCTGCTCGACGCGGTCGGCTCCGCCGGCTCCCTCGAGATCGCGCCGCGCGCCTTCGCCGCCCGCGATGCGGCGGCCGCCCTGCACCTGATGGGCTTCGTGCATCTCGACGAGATCCTGCCCGATGGGGGCGCCCGGCCGCTGAGCGCCAGCGAGGCGCGCGCGGCCGCGCCCTTCCTCGCCTGGCGCATCCGCCGCGCGGCCGGCCGCTGATCCCTCAATCCACCAGCTCGGCGCGCAGCAGGTCGGCGATCGCGCCCTGACGGGCCAGCGCGTCTTTCAGCTGCTGAGCCTGGGGCGCCGGCAGCGGCCTGGTCGCGACGCGGTTGCCGGGAGGCCGGCCTTCCAGGATGTCCGCCAGTTGCTGGCGCAGGATCAGCTCCAGCGCCAGCTTGTGGTCTGCATCGAAGCCGGCGAGGTCGGCGCCGCCGCCATGGTCGCTGGCGATCAGGCCGGATAGCCGCGCCGCCGTCGAATGGGCCGTCACGCCATGGCGGATGGCGAGCACGCGCGCCGCGGTGACGATGCCCTTCAGCAGCGTCGCCTTGAGGTTAGCGCGGCCTTCGTCGTCGGTGCGCACGCGGCCGAGGAAGGTCAGCTGCGATCCCGCCTCGCCCGCCGATTGCGCCAGCTGCTTGAGAAAGGCCGTCTCGCCGCGCGCCGCGCTCCAGGCGTCGAGCCAGAGCTGGTGCGCCAGCGCACGGCGCCCGTGCACCGCGCGGAAGTCGAAGAAGATGTCCACGGCCAGAAGGTCCTCGGGCCGGGCGCGGCCGAGCCAGCGGCCGATGCGGGCCCGCCATTCGGCGACGGAACCGCGGAAGGCCGCTTCGCTCGCCATCACGCCGCCCTTGCACAGCGGCACCCCGACCTCGTGGAGGATGGCGCACATGCGCGCGCCATGCGCGGCGAACCAGCGATCCTGCGTGCCGCCCGGCTCGCCCTCGGCAAAGACCACGGCGTTGTCTTGGTCCATGGCGAGCAGGCTTTCGCCGCGGCCTGCCGAGCCCAGGACAAGGACGGCGTAATGGCAGGGGGCGGGGCCGAGCGGTCCGGCCGCCAGCTCCGCATCGGCCATCTGGGCGGCGCGGCGCGTCAGGGCCCCGACCTCGCGCGCGATCACCTCCGCCACGGAGCGGGCCGGCACGCCTTCGGCCACCAGCGCCTGCGCCATCGCGGGCAGCCGCGCCCAGGCCCGGGCCAATCCGGCCACGCTCGTTGCCGCGTCCAGCTCGTCGCCCAGCGAGATGGCCGAGCTGGCCCTGAGCCTGAGCAGGTCGCGCGTGGTGACGATGCCGGTCACGGCGTCGTCGGCGCCGACTGCGGCGAGATGGCGGATGTTGCGGTTCGCCATGCGGCCGATGGCGCGGTAGATCAGCGCGTCGTCGGGCACGCTCACGAGCGGATGGCTGGCGAGAGGCCCGATGGGCCGCGCGAGCGCGTCGGCGCCGCCTTCCGCCAGCGCGCGCATCACGTCGCGTTCGGTGAGGATGCCGAGCGTGTCCGACGCGCCGAGGTCCGCGCCGACCAGCACGGAGCTGAGCTTGCGCGCCGCGATCAGGCGAAGCGCCTCGCCGAGGTTGGCGCTTGCGGGCATCAGCACCGGCTGGCGGTTCATGACGTCGGACACGCGGTGGCTGTAGGGATAGGAATCGAGCCGGGCGAGGCCCGCCTCGGCGGCGTCCGCCAGGCCGGCCTCGACGGCCGCGTCCCACTCCGCCGGGCGCGAGCCGGCCAGCGCCTCCCCCACCGCTCGGCAACGCGCCAGCGCCTCGCCGAGCGTGCGGATGCCGATCTCGCGCAGGCGCGGCACGAGGGCGAGGAAAATGCGGCCGGCCGTCTCGGCGTCTCCGCGCGCCCTGTGCCGCGCGCCGGCCTCGACGCCCAGCCAGGCGGCGAGCCCGTCGAGCGAATAGGC
>JAIXZF010000238.1 GCA_027489835.1 Hyphomicrobiales bacterium | reverse complement strand
CGCTGCAGCGCGCCGACCAGATCGAGCATTCGGAAGGCGGCGCCAAGCGTGACTGGTTCGCCCCCATCGTGGCTGACGCGGAAGCCGGCTTCGGCGGCGCGCTCAATGCCTTCGAGATCATGAAGGCCTTCATCGAGGCCGGCGCCGCGGGCGTCCACTTCGAGGACCAGCTCGCATCCGAGAAGAAGTGCGGCCATCTCGGCGGCAAGGTGCTGATCCCGACCGCAGCCCATGAGCGCAACCTCACCGCGGCCCGCCTCGCCGCCGACGTGATGGGCGTTCCCTCGCTCGTCATCGCCCGCACCGACGCCGAATCCGCCCGCCTCATCACCTCGGACGTGGACGAGCGCGACCGCGAGTTCATCGAGAGCGACAGCCGCACGCCGGAAGGCTTCTACCGCCTCAAGGAAGGCACGGGCCTCGACCATTGCATCAAGCGCGGCCTCGCCTTCGCGGAAGTCGCCGACCTGCTGTGGTGGGAGACCTCGCACCCGGACCTCGACGACGCCCGCAAGTTCGCCGAGGCGGTTCACAAGAAGCATCCCGGCAAGCTGCTGGCCTACAACTGCTCGCCGTCGTTCAACTGGCGGAAGAAGCTGGACGAGGCGACCATCGCCAAGTTCCAGCGCGAGCTCGGCGCCATGGGCTACAAGTTTCAGTTCGTGACGCTGGCCGGTTTCCACTCGCTGAACCTGTCGATGTTCGACCTGGCCGACGGCTACCGCGACCGCGGCATGGCGGCCTATTCGGAGATGCAGCAGCGCGAGTTCGCCGCCGAGGAGCGGGGCTTCACCGCCACCCGCCACCAGCGCGAGGTCGGCACCGGCTACTTCGACCAGGTGGCGCTGACCATCTCGGGCGGCCAGTCCTCCACCGTCGCGCTGAAGGACTCGACCGAGGCCGATCAGTTCAAGAAGGCTGCTCCGAAGCTTCAGGCCGCCGAGTAAACTCCAACCCGTCCAGTGTCATCACCGGGCTTGTCCCGGTGAGCTCGACAATCCCGGCGACGAGCCCCCGAACCGAGATGACCGGCACAAGGCCGGTCATGACACTGACGGGCGATGTCGCTTCCACCCACCACTCGGACCGCGGCCACCATACCCGCGCATAGAGGAGAACGAGAATGTCCAAGGCCAATGTGAAGGAACGTGCCGAGAGCTTCGCCTCGAGCATGAACGAAGAGCAGAAGATGGCGATCCGCATGCTTGCCAACGACCTGCACCGGCTCAACGCCTCGGTGATGAAGGCCGTCGATGCGGGGCTCTCCGTGGAACTGCAACGCTCGGCCCGCCACCATCACGAGGGCGGCTTCTGGGGCGACCTGCTCACCCCCATCGTCGTCAAGCAAAAATAAGAACCGGCCGAGATCGAGGACACGCACCGGATGGCCCGCCGCGCCTGTCGCGGCGGGCTTTGCTTTGCGCCGATCAAGTTCACGATCCGCTCATCATTTTCGTCAAACGGGCGGAAAGGGAAGCCCGGCATCATGGCGGCATCGCGGAGCAGGGAAAGGTTCGATGATGCTGCCGATCGTGCTGGCTGGTGCCATCCTCAGTTTGTCGGTCGCCGGTCCTGCCGAGGCCAAGCGGCTGCGTTTCAGCGCGCCCAAGGCAACCGCCCAACCTGCCAAGCCGCCGGCGGCTGCCATCGCGACGACGCCGCGCGCGCAACCGGCCGCCCCGCCGCCGGCAGCATCCCAGCCGGCCCCTGCCGGCTCCAGCGTCATGCCCTATGCGCTGATCGGCTTCGGGCCCGGCCGTGCGCTGGCGCGCGGCAGTGCAGCTCCCTCTCCCGAACAGGGCCAACCAGCCCAAGCTGTCATCGAGCCTGCGGCGCAGCCGCGTCCCGCAGCCGAGCTGATCCGCGCCAGCGTCGCGACGGCCGCGCCCGCCGAGCCTCCGGGCAGGCAGCTTCAGGTGCTCGGGCAGCGCGCGGAAGACCGGACGCCGCTGCCGGGCTTCGTCAGCCTGAACTGACGGGTGCGCATCCCGCCCGGACGCGCTGCCCTCTTGCGGGCGGCGGCCGAAGCGTTCAAAGCGTGGCATGCTTACTGCCGCCCTGCCCACAATTGTCTTCGACCTCGACGGCACGCTGGCCGAAACGGCGCCGGACATCATCGGCACGCTCAACGTCATTCTGGCGCATGAGGGCCTCGACCCCGTGCCCGTCTCCAAGGCGCGCGAACTTGTCGGAGCCGGAGCTAGGGCCCTGATCGAACGGGGCTTCGTGCTTTATGGCCGTCCGCTCGGAGCAGACAAGCTCGAAGCGCTGTTCCAGATGTTCCTGACGATCTACTCCGAGCACATCTGCGATCATTCGCATCTGTATGAGGGCGTGATCGAGGCGCTGGATGTGCTGGCGGCGAAGGGCCACAGGCTGGCCATCTGCACGAACAAGCCGCAACGCCATTCGCTGCTGCTGCTCGACGCGCTGAAGGTCACGCACCGTTTCGCGGCGGTGGCGGGGCGCGACCGGTTCGACGTGTTCAAACCCGATGCGCGCCATCTGACGCTGACAATCGAGGCCGCCGGCGGCGATCCGCGCCATGCGATCATGGTGGGAGATTCGCGGACGGACATCCAGACTGCACGCAATGCGGGGCTGCCAGTGGTGTGCGTGCCGTTCGGCTACACCGATGTTCCTATCGAGAGCCTCGGGCCGGACCGTGTGGTCCAGCGATTTTCTGAGTTGCCTGCCGCTATTCTCGAACTGAGCGCCGCCACCTGACATAGCGGCTGGGCAGCGCCCACTTCAGATGAAGCCGAGCAGAAATCCGGCAATCACGGCGAGGGCGAGACTGGCAACCAGCACCATCAGCACAGGCAATCCCCGCCGGCCCTGACGGGCATTGACGGGCGTGTCCACGACGGGCCCCGCCGATTCATCGCGCTGCGTGCCGGGTGGTGACGCATTTTTCCCCGGTGTGTCGTGAGCCATCGGCCCTCCTGCCGCATTCGAAAAGGGGGGCGCCAAGAGATGGCGCACCCCAACCTCACTCAGACCGCCTGAAGATTGACCTCGTTCAGGGCGATCTGGGACAGCTTCTTGTCGGTTGCTTCCTCTTCCTGCAGGTTCTGCTGGAGAAGTGCAGCGCAATCGTCCCGGCCCAGAAGCTTTGCCCACGCCACGAGCGTGCCATAGCGCGTCATTTCGTAATGCTCGACGGCCTGAGCCGACGCGATGAGCGCCGCGTCAAGGACGCGCTTGTCATCGATCTCGCCGCTAACTTCGTCGGCCTCCTCGAGGATGCCGTCGATGGCCGGGCAATCCACGCCCGCAACGTCCACGCCGTGCAGGTCGAAGACCTGACGCAGGCGCTGGATCTGCTGCTCGGTCTCGCGAAGATGGGTCTCGAAGCCCTGCTTCAGCGCAGGGCTGGTCGCCTTGCCAATCATGTCGGGCAGGGCCTTGGCGATCTGGTTCTCGGCGTAATAAATGTCGCGCAGCTGGTGCACGAAAAGGTCATCCATCGTGTGAATCTCGGACGAGAAAATGCCCATCTGAATCTCCTGAAATGTCTTGGTCCCGCGCAATGCGCTGCGGGCCTCTGAGGAGCCAACGCGGGGTCGGACGGGGAGTTCCGCCGACGCGAGCGCTCATTCCTCTGCCACGGAGTGCTCCATGAGCGGCCTGATGCTACGTCCGCCGGGGCGGCGGCTGTCGATGGCGGCGCGGACGCGGTCGGCCAATTCCTGGCGCCGGTAAGGCTTGGCGAGCACGTCGCGCCCCACCCGGTCGGCCCGGTCTATGCCGGGGGACTGGGCGTTGAAGCCGGTCGTCATGAGCACAGGCAGTTGGGGCAGCCGCCTCTCCACCTCGTCGGCGAGTTGGAGGCCGTTCATGCCGCCGGGCATGATGATGTCGGAGAACAGCAGCGCGATCCTGTCGCGGTGCTCCTCGGCCAGCCGAAGAGCCGCCTCGCCATCCGCCGCGACCAGCACCCGGTAGCCCAGACTTTCGAGATGGTCGCGCGCCGTGAGCGCCACATCCTCGTTGTCCTCGACCAGCAGGATGGTTTCGTCACCGACACGCTCGGCGCCCGTCCCAAAGGCGGGCTCCACAGCGGTTTCCGGCCGTGGCCCCACCGCGAGCGTGGACGACGGAAAGATCATGCGCACGGTCGTGCCCTTGCCCGGAACGCTTTCGATCTCCAGCCGTCCCAAGGATTGCTGCACGAAGCCATGGACCATGGCGAGGCCAAGCCCCGTGCCTTTGCCCGGCTCCTTGGTGGTGAAGAACGGCTCGATGGCATGCTCCAGCACGTCGGGCGGCATGCCGACGCCGGTGTCCTCGATCTCCAGCGCCACGTAATCGCCGGGCTTGAGTTGACGGGACTCGGCGTCGCCGTTGAGGTGCAGCCGCCGCGTCCTGATCGTCAGCAGCCCACCGCTTTCCATGGCGTCGCGGGCATTGATCGCAGCGTTGAGCACGGCCATTTCGAGATGGACGGGGTCAATGTTGCTGGCTGGAAGCGAGCGGCGCAGGTCGAAGGCCAGCTCGACATCGCGGCCGAGCGTCGATTCCAGCATGTCGGAGAACTCGAAGATCTGCGTCGACAGGTCGACCGGCTTGGGTTCGAGCCGCGTCTTGCGCGCGAAGGCGAGGAGCTGCCGCGTCAGCTTGGCGCCTCTGTCCGCTGCCTTGCGGGCGTTCTCCAGCCGTTGGCGCTGCCTCTCGGAGACGGGCTCGCGCAGCACGGTTTCCAGATTCCCGGCCACGATTTGCAGCAGGTTGTTGAAGTCGTGCGCGAGCCCGGCCGTGAGCTGGCCGATGGCCTCGAGCTTCTGCGCTTGCCGGAAAGCCTGCTCGGAGGTCCGTCGGCGGGTCACGTCGAGCTGGCTGGCGAAGAAGTACAGCAGCCTGCCGTCCTTGGCGAAGACCGGCGCGATGAAGCACGCGTTCCAGAACGGCGTTCCGTCGCGGCGGTAGTTGAGGATTTCGGTGGAGATCGGCCTGACCGCGGCAAGCGCCTCGCGCAACTCCTTGACCGTGGCCCGATCGGTGCCCGGGCCCTGCAGGAATCGGCAGTTGCGGCCAACAATGTCGCTTTCCTCGTAGCCGGTCAGGTCATGGAAGGCCCGGTTGGCGAAGACGACCGGATTGTCCGGCTGGTTCGGATCGGTGAGGATCATCGGCATGCGGGTCATCTCGACCGCCGCGAAGAAGACGTCGCCGCGATCGTTCAGGCCGGGCTCGGTGATGTAGCCGCCCTTCCAGTGATGAAGGCCCGGCGCGCCGGCTGGCGTCGCATCGGCCGGCGCGTCGATCGTTCCGGCGGCCGGAATGCCGGCCGATTGGCCGCCCCCCTGCGCATCGGTCGCGGCCGCCCGCAGCGCTTCAGGGTTCACTCCCTCGACGTCGTCGGGGGAGACCGACCGTCCACTCATACGACGGACCTTGCCTCGTGGAAGGCCAACCGGCTGCGTGACAGCACGGAGGCGCCCGCCCGCATGATGGCCTGCGTGTCGTAGGGCTTGGACACGATCGGAACATGGTCGAGGTCGGGCGGAACGTCGCGGTGCGCATAGCCGGTGACGAAGAAGAAGGGCAGCCCACGCCGATGAATGCGGCGCGCGGCCGGATAGCTCATTTCGCCGCGCAGGTTGATGTCGAGGATGGCGACGTCGTAACGGGCTTCCTGAGCGGCCGCCTCCGCCGCGCGCAGCGTGAAGGCTTCCTCGGTCACCTGGCCGCCCAGAGACTCGACGATGTCGGCCAGCACCATGGCGATGAGGGGTTCGTCCTCGACGATGAGGACATTCAGGCTTTCAAGCAGCGCCATCGGCACATTCCCGTTCGGAGACCGAGGCGTGCGATGGGGGG
>JAIXZF010000105.1 GCA_027489835.1 Hyphomicrobiales bacterium | reverse complement strand
GTCAAGCGGGCCGGTCTTGTCGCCGAGGCCGAAATGGCGGTCCTCGAAGGGGCGATGCTGATAGTGCCTCAGCCGCGTGCCGCCCTCCGCCAGCGCGAAGCCGCCGGTCTCGCGGTCGGCTATCCAGGGTCGCCACTGACCCTGGCTGAGTTGCTCGACCGCGATGCGGACCGGCGCTCCCGTCAACGTCAGGCGAAACTGCCCGGCAGCAAGGACCCAGGCGCCGTCCTGCTCCTGCAGTTCCACGGCATGCGGCGCGAATCCGGCCATGTCGTCACGGCTGCGCCCCTCCCAGGGCACGTCGCCCTCGGGCGCCACCATCCAGCTGCGGTCGAGGGCAAGCCCGCCGGGCGGCTCGACCACAACGCGCAGCAGCGCATCCGACATGGCGCGGGCGCGCAGGCGCCAGCCATCGTCCAGAGCGGCATCGAAGCCATGGGCGTGCGGCGTCACGGCATGGACGGCGTTGAAGATGCGCATGGGCGAAACCTCAGACGAGGGGCTGCAGGACCTGTCCGGTCCCGGCGTCGAAAGCGTGGCGCAGCGCGGGCTCGGCGAGGCGCAGCCCCACCGTGTCGCCGCGGCTGACAGCCGTCTGGCCGGTCAGCCGCACGGACAGGGCCTCGCCCGAGGCGAGCTGGCCATGGAGATAGCTTTCGCCGCCGAGCTGCTCGGTGAGCGACACCGACAGCATGACGTCGGCGACGCCCGGCTCGACAAGCTGGATGTGCTCGGGCCTGACGCCGAGCTTCACCTTGAGGCCCGGCGCGGCGCCCTCCTGGCGGCAGGGAACGGCGACCTCGCCACCGGCATCGAGCGCAAGCGTCACGCCGGCGCCATCCGCGCCCTTCACCGTCCCGCCGAGGAAGTTCATGCGCGGCGAGCCGATGAAGCCAGCCACGAACAGATTGGCCGGGCGGTTGTAGAGGTCGAGTGGCCTGCCGAACTGCTCGAGCCGGCCATCCTTCAGCACCGCGATGCGGTCGGCCATGGTCATGGCCTCGACCTGATCGTGGGTGACATAGATCATCGTGTTGCCGAGGCGCTGGTGCAGCGCGCCGATCTCGACGCGCATCTGCACGCGCAGCTCCGCGTCGAGATTGGACAGCGGCTCGTCGAACAGGAAGACGCGCGGCTCGCGCACCACGGCGCGGCCGATGGCGACGCGCTGGCGCTGGCCGCCGGAAAGCTGACCGGGCCGGCGCTCCAGAAGCTGGTCCATGCGGAGCATGCGCGCGGCCTCGGCGACGCGGCGCTCGATCTCCGGCTTCGGCGTCTTGAGGTTCTCGAGCCCGAAGGACAGGTTCTGCCGCACGCTCATATGCGGGTAGAGCGCATAGCTCTGGAACACCATGGCGAGGCCGCGAGCGGCGGCGGGAATGTCGTTCACGGTGTCGCCGTCGATGACGACCTCGCCGGTGGAGACCTGCTCGAGCCCCGCGATCATGCGCAGCAAGGTCGACTTGCCGCAGCCCGAGGGGCCGACGAAAACGATGAACTCACCATGATCGATCGAAAGATCGATGCCCTTGATGACGTTTGTGGCGCCGAACGACTTGGTGACCTGACGCAGTTCGAGAGTCGCCATCACTTCAGCCCCGTGTTCGCGATGCCGGTGGTGATGTGCTTCTGCAGCACCACGAACACCAGAGTGACCGGCAGCAGCGTGAGCACCGTCATGGCCAGCAGATGGTGCATGTTGTCGTTGAGCTCGCCCTTGAAGGTGGACAGTCCAAGCTGCAGCGTGAACACTTCCGATTGGGTCAGCACGATCAGGGGCCACATGAAGTCGTTCCAGCGCCACATGACCGAGAGGATGGCCAGGACCGAGAGCGCCGGCATCGAGAGTGGCAACATGATGCGCCAGAAGATCTTCCACTCCGAAGCGCCGTCCATCCGCGCCGCTTCCAGAAGCTCGTCCGGGATCGTCAGCATGTACTGGCGCAGGAGGAACACGCCGGTGGGCGTGGCGATGGCCGGGATGATCACGCCCCAGAGCGAGTTCAGCATGCCGAGCGACGACACGGTGATGAACAGCGGAACGAGGATGACGGTGGGCGGAATCAGCAGCGTCGAGACGATGACGATCACCATCGCATCGCGGCCGCGGAATTTGTATTTCGACAGCGCGAAGGCGGCCATGGCGTTGACCACCAGCGTCAGCAGCGTCGCCACCACGGTCACGAAGGTCGAGTTCCAGAAGTAGCGCAGGAAGTTGAAGTTGCGCGACTGGGTCGAGCCGATGGTGGGCTCGGTATAATTCTCGAAGCGCGGCTGCACGATGTCCTTGCGCGTGAGCTGGCTGCGTGGGACCTCGATGACCTCGTCGGGCCTGGCAAGATCGAAGACCCGGGCGTTGATGCCGCGTGGGCCCACGAAGGCGACGTCGGCCTGCGTCCCGTCGGGCCGCGTCCAGACGAACACGCCGAGGCGGCGGGCTCCGTCCTGCGACGGAGTCGTAAGCTGTTCGTAGGGCAGCAGCCTTGGGTCGTTCTCGACCAGCGCGCGGGGCGACTTGATCGAAGACATGAACATCCAGAAGATCGGAAGGAGCACGACGAGCACGCCCATCGCCAGATAGGCATAGGCCAGCCAGTCGCTCCAGTCGGGGCCGGACCTGCCGCGACGGCGGCCGAGGAAGCCAGAGACGTCGGTCGCGTTGATCATCCGCCCGCCTTCTTGCGTGTCGCGGCGAGCTGCGCGAGCGTCAGCAGCAGGAGCAGGCCCGCCACCAGCACCGACGACGCGGCCGCGATGCCGTAGCGCTTGGCGTCGCCGATGAAGGCGCTCTCGTAGATGTGCTGGATGATCATCTTGGTGGCCTGCCCGGGGCCGCCGCCGGTGAGCACATAGACCTCGTCGAAGACCTGGAAGGCGCGGATCAGGCTGAGCACCAGCACCACGATCATGGTCGGCATCAGCAGCGGCAAGGTGATGCGCCAGAAGGCGCGCGAGCGCGACGTGCCGTCCATCTCGGCGGCTTCGTAGAGATCCTTCGGGATGGCCTGCAGGCCAGCCAGCAGGATCAGCATGTAAAAGCCGAGATGGCCCCAGGTGTAGACGAAGATCACCCAGAACATGGGCCAGCCAGAGCGCACGTCGATCAGCCAGTTGATCGGGCGGTATTCGGGCAGGGTGAAGGAACCCGCCGCCGTTCCGAAGACGCTTATGTAGATTAAAACAAGGCTTATCGCCGCGATGAGTCGAGTTCGGTTCGACCAACTGTTTGGTTTTCGACCGAAAACCATCGCAAGAAGGCAATCGAACAGGAAGGCTCCGAACAAGAAAAATGATAGTCGGCCCACGTAGAACGACATCAGCCAGTTCCAGGCTCCCACCCCGTCCTCAAGCAGCGCGTTGAGAATGCCGCGCCGCTTCAGCACCCAGTCCCAGATCACCGCCACGACGACCGGCGAAAGCATCACCGGATAGAAATACACCGCGCGCCAGAAGCCGCGCGCCCGGATGTCCCGGTTGAGGACCAGCGCGGTCGCGAGGGCCACGACGATCATGATGGGAACCTGGACAACGGCGAAGAAGAGCGTGTTCCAGACGCCGGTCCAGAAGGAAAAGCCCGAGACCGGACAGGTCTTGGGATCGAGCCAGCTCGGGCAATCGAGCAGCTCGCGGAAATTGTCGAGGCCGACGAAGGGCCGGTCCGCCAGGATCACCGACTGCCCGCCCGTGAAGGCGATGTAGAAGTTCAGCAGCATCGGCCAGAAGGAGAAGACGCCGAAGACCAGCACATTGGGCAGCAGGAAGACGTACGCCATTCGGTTGGCCCCGATATGGGCCTGCAACGCGCCGAACGGGCCGTCCAGCGCATCGCCCAGCTTGCCCCAAAGCCAGCCGACGGGGTTGCGGGCCGGGCCTGCCGGGCTTGGCGCCGTCACGTCAGCCATCGCATCGAGCCCAGATCACTCGCGGCCGGAACGGCGCCGCCAAGGCGGCGCCCTCCCCGCGCGGTGGCCGATCGCCCGTCACGGCGATCACCGCTTCACGGCGTTGTCGATCTCTTCCTGAACCTTGGCGTAGGCCTGCGGCAGGGTGAGCGTGCCGGTGATGGACTGCGCGACGTAGTTCACCGTGGCGTTGAAGATCGCGACGTTGCGCTGGTAGGCCTGAAGCTGGTGCGCCACCGGGGAAATCTTGCCGAAATCCTCGGTGAACTGCTTCAGCGCGGCGACGGTCTGGGGCGCGACGTCCTTCGGATAGGTCAGCCCCTTCGCGGCGATGCCCTTGTGCGCCGGGATCTGGACGGTGCGCTCGTAGTATTCCTTCAGGATCGGCTCGGACGCCATGAATTCCATGACCTTTCCGACCTCGGCGGGATGCTTCGTGGCCTTGAAGGCGACCATCGCGGCGCCGCCCGGCATGGCCGAACAGCCGGCAGGACCGCAGGGCTGGGCCGGCACGATCCACTCGAACTTGTCGCCGATGTCGGACTGGAACTTCTGGATCATCCAGGAGCCCGCGATGTGCATCGCGGTGTCGCCGTTGATGAACATGTCGCCGGCGTTCTTCCACTTGGCGCCGGCCGCGCCGGGCCAGATGTCGGGGGGCATCAGCCCGTCCTTGTGCCACTGGACGATGCGCTCGGCCGTGGCCTTGAAGCCGTCGTCGACCACGGCGCTGGGGTTGCCCTGCGCGTCGAAGTACTTCGCGCCCATGGAGATCGCCATGCCGGCGAAGCGATGGCCGGTGCGGTCCAGCGCCATGGCCGAATAGATCTTGCCCTTGGTCTGCACCTCCCGGAGCGCCTTGGCCCAGTCATCCCAGGTCGCGCCGGCAGCCGGCATCTTCACACCGGTCTGGTCGAACATCGTCTTGTTGACGTACGGGCCGGTGACGGTGAGCTGCGTCAGGAAGCCGTAAATGCCCTTGTCGGCGGCGCCGACGCGCATCCAGGGCAGCGTAGTAGAGAAGTTGTCCTCCCAGTACTTCGCGTTCACGTGGGGCGTGAGGTCGAGGTAGTAGCGGTTGAGGCCGCCAAGATTGGTGACGCGCGCCATGTCCGGCGCCTCGCCGCCCTGGAGGCGGGTTTCGAGCTGCTCGCGGATGACCGCGAAGCCGACCTTGTCGACGGTCACCTTGATCGTCGGATTGGCCCGCTCGAAGCGGTCCAGCAGGTCGCGCGCCACATCGCACTCGTTCGCGTCCGCATAGCACAGGTAGCGCAGGTTGACGGTCTGGGCCGAGGCCGGAACGGCCAGGGCAGCCGCCGCGACGCCGAAGGTGAAGGCAGCCAAAAGGGTTCGCTTGGTCGACATCCGTTTTTTCCTCCCGAGGCCCTTGGTCGGGCCATGTTGTTGCAGCGCCGCCCATGCCTCCGAGGCCAGCCGGTCGCGATTGGTCCAAAGCTGACAATGCCGGGCCGAATGTGTCAAGTTGAAGCGCAATGGGAGCAAGCGGCATGCATGGCAACGGGCCCAGTTTCGACCCGGATGCAGGCCGGCGCTCCGCGTTGGCGCGCTGTCTCGGCCATTTTGCCCCGACCCGCTGGAGCATAGCGGCGCGCACGGCGGAGGCTCAGGCTTCAGCGGTGTTCCGCTGCGAAAGGCTGACGCTTCGCTCCACGGATGGCAGCACGGCCCGGGCCTATCTCACGGGCCCGTCGTCGCCGTGGCTGAACCTGCCGGCCATGATCTACTGCCATGCACACGGCAACCGCCATGCGATCGGCGCGTCGGAGCTCGTCGGCGGGCGCCCGGCCCTGATCGATCCGCCCTACGCAGTGGCGCTGGCGGAGGCCGGCTTCGTGGCCCTGTGCCTCGACCTGCCCTGCTTCGGAGAACGCGCCTCGGAGAGCGAATCCGCGGCGGCCAAGCGCCATCTCTGGCGCGGGACCACGCTGTTCGGCCAGATGCTGTCGGAACTTGCCGGACTGGTGGACGTGCTTGGCGAGATCGGGGGCGTCGACACGGACAGAATCGGAGCCATGGGCATTTCGATGGGAGCCACGCTGTCGTTCTGGCTCGCGGCGCTCGACACGCGCATCGCCGCGGTCGCGCAGCTGTGCTGCTTTGCCGATCTCGCCACCCTCGTGAACGACGGCGCCCACGACCTTCACGGCATCTACATGACCGTGCCCGGACTGCTCGGCACGTTTTCGACGGGCGAGATCGCCGGCATGGCTGCCCCTCGCCCGCAGCTCGTCTGCATCGGCACGGACGACCCGCTCACCCCGCCCGGCGCTGTCGCCAGGGCAGCGGCGGATGCGCAAGCGGCCTACGGCGCTAGGGGCGCTGGCGCAGCCTTTGAACTGATCGCCCAGGACGGCGTCGGCCACAAAGAGACCACGGCGATACGAAGCGCGGTGCTGCGCTTCCTCGTCGCAGCTCTGGGCGGCCAGCTGTCTGGACCCAAGGAGGGCTGACGCGCTAAGCCGGGGGCATGAGCGCTGCTTCACCCGTCATCGTCTGGTTTCGCGAGGATCTGCGGATATCCGACAACCCGGCCCTCGCGCAGGCCGCGGAAAGCGGCGCCCCTGTCCTGTGCATCTACGTGCATGACGAAGCCTCTCCCGGCATCAGGCCGCTAGGAGCCGCCTCGCGCTGGTGGCTGGCCGGCTCGCTGAGGGCGCTCGACGCGTCGCTCCGCGAGCGCGGCGCAGCGCTGCACGTGCTTCACGGCTCGGCACGAGACATCGTGCCTGCGCTCGCAAGGGCCGCCGGCGCCGGAGCGGTGGTCTGGAACCGCCGCTACGGCGCTGCCGAGATCGCCGTCGATACAGGCATCAAAACCGCGCTGCGCGAAGCGGGCATCGCGGCATCGAGCTTCAACGGCAGGCTGATCCACGAGCCCTGGACGCTGACCACCAAGGCCGGCGGTCCGATCCGGGTCTACACGCCTTACTGGCGCGCGATGCGGGCCAAGGGCGCGCCGGACATGCCGCTGGCGGCGCCCGCCGCCCTCGTCGGCGCGCCATTTCCCGCCGCAGGCGGCCTCCGCGCCGTGCCGGTTGACGCGCTGGGCCTCGAGCCGACCAGCCCTGACTGGGCCGGCGGCATGCGCGAGGCCTGGACGCGCGGGGAAGAGGGGGCGCAGGCCCGCCTCGAGGCCTTCGTGACCGGCGGGATGGCCGGCTACGGCGAGGCGAGGAACAGACCCGACATGCCAGCGACTTCGCAGCTGTCGCCACACCTGCGCTTCGGCGAGATCAGCGTGCGCCAGTGCTGGCACGCGGCTGAGCACGCCGAGGCCAGCGGGAGCGTCAGGGCCAGCCCCGGCGACCTCGAAACCTTCCTGAAGGAACTCGGGTGGCGCGAGTTCTCGTACTACCTGCTGCACCACAATCCCGAGCTCGCGCGGCGCGACTATGCGCCTCGCTTCGAGGCGTTCCCCTGGCGAAGCGACGCCGGGCAGCTGGACCAGTGGCAGCGCGGACGGACGGGCTATCCGATCGTCGATGCGGGAATGCGCCAGCTCTGGACGACGGGGTGGATGCACAACCGGGTGCGGATGATCGTCGCATCCTTCCTCGTCAAGCACCTGCTGATCGACTGGCGCCGCGGCGAGGAATGGTTCTGGGACACGCTTGTCGATGCCGATCCCGCCAGCAACAGCGCGAGCTGGCAATGGGTGGCCGGGACGGGCGCGGACGCCTCCCCGTTCTTCCGCATCTTCAATCCGGTGCTGCAGGGGGCGAAGTTCGATCCTGACGGCATCTATGTCCGTCGCTGGGTGCCCGAGCTGGCGAAGCTGCCGAGCAGTGTCATCCATGCTCCGTGGACCGCGCCGAGGCCGATCCTGGACGCGGCGGGCGTGAGGCTGGGCAGTAGCTATCCGTCGCCGATGGTGCCGCACGACGAAGCGCGCGCCCGAGCGCTCGCAGCGCTGAGAAGCCTCTCCGCCAAAGCTTGAGCGAAACAGGCGAAACCGAATCCCGAATGGCTGCGTATCCCGCTTGGACCCGACGTCCACGGAACTTTGCCAGAAGGGACTAACCCTCAATGCGTATTGCGGTCATC
>JAIXZF010000434.1 GCA_027489835.1 Hyphomicrobiales bacterium | reverse complement strand
TGGGTGAGCGAGACGGGCGCGGTCATGGCTGCGTCCGCCATCAGGCGGCGGTGGCGAAGAAACCCTTGCGGATCGCCTCGCGGTCGAGGTTGCGGCCGATGAAGACGGCGCGGCTGACCCGCGCCTCGTCCGCGCGCCAATCGCGCTGCAGGTCGCCGTCCAGCAGCATGTGCACGCCCTGGAAGACGAAGCGCCTGGGCTCGTTCTTGAAGGCGAGGATGCCCTTGCAGCGCAGGAGGTCGCCGCCGAGCCTCTGGGTCAGGTCCTGCACCCAGGGCATGAACTTCTCGGGATCGACGTCGCCCCTGATCTCGAAGGACATGGAGCGCACGTCCTCGGCGTGGTGATGGTGAGTGTCTTCAAGGAAATCGGGCGCGATCTCGAGGATGCGGTCGAGGTCGAAGGCGTTGCGGTCCATCACGTCGGCGATGGGCAGGGCGCAGCGCGTCGTCCTGTGCAGCGTGGCGCCTGGGTTCAGTGTGCGGATCGTGCGCTCGACCTCGGCCAATTCCTCGGGGCCCACGAGGTCGGTCTTGTTGAGCACGATCACGTCGGCGAAGGCGATCTGGTTCTTGGCCTCGGGGGCGTCCTTGAGCCGGTCGCGCAGCCATTTGGCGTCGGCCACCGTCACGACCGCATCGAGCCGGGCCCGCTCGCCGACATCCTGGTCCATGAAGAAGGTCTGCGCCACGGGGGCGGGGTCGGCGAGGCCGGTCGTCTCGACGATGATCGCGTCGAACTTGCCCTTGCGCTTCATCAGCCCGTCGATGATGCGGATGAGGTCGCCGCGCACGGTGCAGCAGATGCACCCGTTGTTCATCTCGAACACCTCCTCGTCGGCGCCGACGACGAGGTCGTTGTCGATGCCGATCTCGCCGAACTCGTTGACGATGACGGCGTATTTCTTGCCGTGATCCTCGCTGAGGATGCGATTCAGCAAAGTGGTCTTGCCGGCGCCGAGGTAGCCGGTGAGCACGGTGACGGGAATCTTGGAAGACGTCGCGATCTGTTCTGACATGGGTTCGCCTGCAGAAGGAGCCGCCCATCATGTGGGCGCGGCCGGGGCCGATGTGAAGCTGATATAGTATAACAGCCTCCGCGCCGCCAGTGACGACGGCTGCAGGCTCTCACAGCGGCGCGCAGGCCGCCTTCAGCCAGGCTCGCTCGGCCTCGCCCGTCAGCGCGGGGCCGATCTCGGCGAGCACGCGCGCATGATAGGCGTCGATCCAGGCGCGCTCGGCTTCGGTCAGCAGCGAAGGCTCGATCAGCGCACGTTCATAGGGCGCGAGCGTGATCGTCTCGAAGCCATACATGACGCGCTCGGCGCCAGGCACGTCGCGCGGCTCGACCACGATCAGATTCTCGATGCGGATGCCGTAATGGCCCTCGCGGTAATAGCCCGGCTCGTTGGAGAGGATCATGCCCAGCTCCAGCGGCGTGTGGCCGACCTTCGAGATGCGCTGCGGCCCCTCATGCACCGACAGGTAGCTGCCGACGCCGTGGCCCGTGCCATGGTCGAAGTCGAGCCCGGCTTCCCAGAGCGGCAGCCGGGCGAGCGCGTCGATCTGCGCGCCCGACGTGCCTTTCGGAAACACGGCGCGCGAGATCGCCACATGCCCCTTGAGCACGAGCGTGTAATGCCGGCGCATCTCCTCGCTGACCTCGCGCACGGCGAGGGTGCGGGTGATGTCTGTGGTGCCGTCCTCGTACTGTCCCCCTGAATCGATCAGGAAGATGCCAGGCTCGATCGGTCTGTTGGACGCCCGGCTCACGCGGTAATGCGGCAGGGCAGCATTGGGACCGGCGCCCGAGATGCTGCTGAAGGAGATTTCGCGCAGCGCGTTCGTCTCGCGCCGGAAGCGCTCCAGCTCCTCCACGGCGTCGATCTCGGTCAACCCGCCAGCGGGAGCCTTGTCGGCAAACCACGACAGGAAGCGCGCCATCGCCGCGCCGTCGCGCCGATGCGCCGCGCGAGAGCCATCGAGCTCGGAGGCGTTCTTGGCCGCCTTCATCAGCGCGATCGGATCGGAACCCATCTCGGCCGTGCCGCCGGCCTCGATGATGATGTCGCGGATGGCGCAGGCCGCCGAGCCCGCCTCGAGCCTGAAGCTGCGGCCAGGCGCGAGGCTGGCCAGCAGGCTGGCGAAATCCGCGATGTCCGCAGGCTCCGCCACCGGGGCGAGAGCCTCCCGCACCGCGGCGCTCAGCTTGGCCGGGTCGATCACCAACCGCACCGGGCCGTCCGCCAGCAGCACGCCATAGCCCAGCGCCAGCGGCGTGTGCGGCACGTCCCCGCCCCTGATGTTGAGAAGCCAGCACAGATTATGCGGATCGGAAATGACGAGCGCGTCGAGCTTGGCCTTGGCGAGCGCTGCGCGCACGCGTGCGATCTTGGTGGCCGCACCCTCGCCGGCCAGCGCCTCGGCATGCAGCGTCACCGGCGCCCGAGGAGGCTTGGGCCGGCCTTGCCAGAGCCCGTCGATCGGGTTGGGCCTGACCGCCTCGAGCCGTCCGCCCGCGCGCCGCGCCGCAGCTTCAAGCTTCGCCGCCTGCTCGGGCGTGTGGACCCAGGGGTCGTGGCCAAGGACGCCGCCGGCCGGCAGGTTGGCCTCGATCCAGGCCTCGAGGCTCTGCTCCGCCATCTGCACCGGCGTGACCACGCTGGTGTCGGTCTGCGCTGCCGATTGCAGCGTGTAGCGCCCGTCGACGATCAGCGCCGCCTTGTCGGCCAGCACCACGGCTGCGCCGGCCGAGCCGGTGAAGCCAGTGGCCCAGGCCAGCCGCTCATCGCAAGGGGGTACATATTCGCCCTGATGCTGGTCCGAGCGCGGGATGACGAAGCCGGCGAGCCCCCTCGCCGCCAGTTCCGCGCGCAGCGCGGCGATGCGGGGCGCGACGGTGGCGGGATCGGACGGCTCATCGAAGGACTGGAAGACCGCGCGCGGGCGGGCATTGGGCATCGAAGCGGACATGGCGGCAGCGGATCTTCCGGGAGGGCGAGGATGGGAGGCTGTTGCTCCCGAACCGGAAACTAGGCGCGGTCGCGGCTGCCGTCCAGCTAGGCGCTGAATGCCGTTATCCTGCGCAAAACGCATGAATGTTAATCAACATCTAATGTAGCCCGCTTCAGACGCATATCTCGCATGTGCGAGAACCCCTGTTGCATCGCACCATTCGAGGCCACCTTAAGCTCAAGAACAACAGGAAACGACCGAGCTGATGGCCTTTCGCGATAGCCAGCAAAAGGATGTCTCTCATGGCTCAAGCCGCAATCTTCACGACGTTTTCGGCGCCCGCTGAAACCGTCGCCCGCCCGACCCTATTCAGCCGCATCATCGCGGCCATGGTCGAAAGCCGCCTCAGGGCGGCGAACCGCGAACTCAGGGCGCGCGCTTTCCTTCTCGACGCACCGCTCGATCCGCTGAGCGGCATGCCGCTGCAAGCGCCGGTCGACCGCGCCGATCTTCCCTTCAACCGCTGAAACACATTTCAGGATCACCCAACATGCTCGCCATTCTCATCAAGACCGGAACCGACGCCCGCGACGCCATCGTCGAAAGCTGGCGCTTCATCGATGCCGTCGTGCAGGACATGCGTCAGACGCGCGAAGAGCTGGAAAAGCAGTACGGCCCTCTGGGCTTCTGAACCCGCTCAGGTCCGGCGCGGCTTCGGCGCCGCGCCGCGCCGCTTCAGCACGAGCGTGGCCCAGCCCTCGCGGGCGCTGCGCCGGCTGAGCGTCCAGCCCTGCATGCGGTAGGCCGCGAGAACTCCCGGCACGTCGCGGATCAGCAATCCAGACAGCACCAGCACGCCATCCGGCTTCAGCACGCGCGCCACATCGCGCGACAGGCGCATCAGTGGTCGCTGCAGAATGTTGGCGATCACCAGATCGAAATGCCGCGGTCGCCCGGCACGCGGATGGCGCACGCCCGGTGCGACATAAAGATCGAGCCAGGGCGCGGCCCGGTTCAGCACGGCATTGTCGCGCGTGACCTCCACCGCCACGGCGTCGATGTCGCCCGCCACCACGCGCTGTTTCAGCCTTTTGCCGACGGCCAGCGCCAGCACGCCCGTTCCGGTGCCGATGTCGAGCACGTGACGTGGCCGCCCGCGCTTGAGTTCCGTGTCGATGGCGAGCAGGCAGCCGGCGGTGGTCCCATGATGACCCGTGCCGAAGGCCAGCCCCGCCTCGATCTCGATGGCGACATCATTGATCCGCACCGCCTCGCGATCATGCGAGCCATGGACGAGGAAGCGGCCCGCCCGCACCGGCTTGAGCCCGTCGAGGCTGGCCTTGACCCAATCGCGCGATTCGACCGCCGTGAACACGGCGCCCTCGATGTCGGCCCCGACGATGGGCGCGATCAGCTCGCGAATGCCGTCCTCATCCGGCGGATCGGCGAAGAACACCTCCACGAACCAGGGTGAGTTCTCGGCCTCGTCGTCGATCTCGAAGGCCGAGACGGCCGTTTCGGTCGGGTCCAGCACCTCGCCGAGCAGTTCGGTGATGGCCTTGGCGCGGCCGGGCGTCGTCGAGAGCTTGAGGACGGTGGTGACCGTGTGGGGCAGGAGACCTTCGCGCATGGCGGCGCTCTAGCATGGCGCGGACCCGCGCGCGAGGGCCGTGCGAATGGCCGGCCAGAGCCGCGTTCACTACGCGTTCATCCTTATTCTGCGGCACCCCCTTAAAAAAGCCGAAAGACATGCTACCTATGCTGCAAGGCCTTGAGCCGACGGAGGAATTACCATGTTGAAGACGTTAAATCGTCTTGCCTTGATGACGATGCTGGCGGGCGGGCTTGCCCTCGGCGTCACCGCAGCCGATGCCCGCCCCGGCGGCGGCAAGAGCTCGGGCAGCCGCGGCTCGCAGACCAATGTCGCGCCGCCCTCGACCGCGACCGCGCCGGGCACGGCTCAGCCGATGCAGCGCTCGGTCACCCAGGGCGCGCCTGCCGCTCCCGCCGCAGCCCCCGCTGGAGCGGCCGCCGCTGCCGCTGCCCAGGCCGCCAAGCCTTCGATGGCGCGCAGCCTGATGATGGGCCTCGGCGCGGGCCTGCTCGGCGCCGGCCTGTTCGGCTTGCTCTCTGGCGCGGGCTTCTTCTCGGGCCTTGCCTCCCTGGCCGGCTTCCTCGGCTTCATGCTGCAGATCGCGCTGATCGCGGGCATCGTCTTCCTGGTGGTGCGGATGATCCGCGGCCGCCGCGAGGCCGTCGCCACCGCGCAGCCCGACCTGTCGCGCGCCGTCAACCCGGCCGCTGCCCAGCAGCCGATGCAGCGCCAGATGCTCGGCGGCCTGATGGGCGGCGGCGCTGCTGCGCCGGCCCAGCCGGCTGTCCAGCCTCTGCAACTCACGGGCGACGACTTCGCCGCATTCGAGAAGCTGCTCGGCGACGTGCAGATGGCCTATGGCCGCGAGGACGTGGCCACGCTGCG
>JAIXZF010000351.1 GCA_027489835.1 Hyphomicrobiales bacterium | reverse complement strand
AGGTTGACTTCGTCGGCGTGAGCGGCAGCGTCCCCTCCTATGCGCTGCCGATCGCCAACGCCCGGGGCGACAACATCGGCTACCTGACCTGGGATTATTCACGCCCCGGCTCGCAACTGCTGCCGAACCTCTTCGGCATCATCCTCGCCAGCCTCGCGGCAATCGTCGCGGCCTTCGTCTTCTTGTTCAACCGGCTCAGGCGGCTCGGCTCCGCCATGGCGCGCGACGAGGAGGCCGCGAACAGGCTGGCCAGCCACGATCACCTGTCAGGCCTGCTCAACCGGCGCAGCTTCGGCGAGCGCCTTGCGGCCGAGCTCGATCGCAGCCGGCGCAGCCATGGCGGCTTTGCGCTTCACCTGATCGACCTCGACCGCTTCAAGCAGATCAACGATTCGCTGGGCCATCAGGCGGGCGACGAGGTCATTCGCGAGGTCGGGCGCCGCATCTCCGACATCGTGCGGGGCGCCGACAGCGTCGGCCGCCTGGGCGGCGACGAGTTCGGCATCATCCAGGTCGCCACCGACACGACGCATGAGGCCGGGGCGCTGGCCAACCGGCTGCGCGATGCGCTGCAGAAGCCCATCAGGATCGCCGACACCGAGGTGGTGATCGGCTGTTCTATCGGCATCGCGCTTGCGCCTGTCGGCGATGAGGGCGCCGACGCGCATCTCAAGCTCGCCGATCAGGCTCTTTACGCGGCCAAGAAGGATGGCCGGAACCGCCACCGTTTCCATGATGCCGGCGGCGACGAGGGCCTGAGGCTGCGCCAGCTCGTCGAGGAGGAGCTGCGCGACGCGATCGCCAACGACCAGCTCGAGCTGCATTACCAGCCCCAGATGTCGGCCGATGGCCGCCGCATCCTCGGCGTCGAGGCGCTTGTCCGCTGGCGCCACCCTGTCCGGGGATTGATCCCGCCGCTGGAGTTCATCGCGGTCGCCGAGGCGCGCGGCCTGATCGTGCCGCTCAGCAACTGGGTCCTGCGCCGCGCCTGCCAGGACGGCCAGCGCTGGCCGGGCCTCAAGGTCGCCGTCAACGTCTCGGCGGCGCAGTTCAAGCAGCCCGGCTTCGTCAGGGACCTCATCGCGCTGGTTAGCGACACGGGCTTCGACCTCGAACGGCTCGAGCTCGAGCTGACGGAAGGCATGATCGTCGAGGACGAGGACAATGCGGAGCGCGCGATCGAGCAGCTTCGCGAGCAGGGCATCAGCCTTGCTCTTGACGATTTCGGCACCGGCTATTCGTCGCTGATCTACCTGCGGCGCTTCTCCTTCGACAAGATCAAGATTGACCGCTCCTTCCTGGAATCGATGGAGACGACCGGCGAATCCGCCATCCTGCTGCACTCGGTGGTGCATCTGGGGCGCGCGCTCGGCCTGACGGTCTGCGCCGAAGGCATCGAGACCGAGGAGCAGCACCGCTTCCTGCAGGCAGTGGGTTGCCATGAGCTGCAGGGCTACCTGTTCTCCCGTCCGGTTCCTGCGGACCAGATCGACAGGCTTCTCGCGGCCTCCCGCGTGACGACGCAGGCGGCCTGACGGGACGGCCGCCACGGAGCTTCAGCCGCGCTCCGCCAGGCTCCGCGCCGTTGCCAGTGCTTCCGGCGTGTCGACGTCGAGCAGCACCGCGTCGTCCGCGACGATCACCTCGACCACCCGGTCCCCCGCGCTTTCGAGCAGCGGCCTCGCCCCCATGTCGCCCGTCAGCGCTTCGACATCTCCGAACAGCGAGCGGGCGAGCAGCACCGGGTTCGCGCGGCGTCCGTCTGACACCGGAACGATCGCCGCAGCGCCCGGATGGTCGCCGAACGCGTCGAGCAGGCGGTTGACGATGGCGGCCGTGACCAGCGGCATGTCGCCGAGCGCGACCGCAGCGCCGGCGCAGCCCTCCGGGATCGCGGCCAGACCGGCCTTGAGCGAACTCGCCATGCCGCTCGCGAAGGCCGGGTTGTCGACTAGCCGCACCGGCAGCCCGGCAAGAGCCTCAGCCACGGCCTCGCGCTCATGCCCCGTCACGACGAATACGGGCGCGGCGCGCGAGGCCAGGACAGCCTCGACGACCCGTCGGATAACCGGCTGCCCGCCGATCTCGGCCAGAAGCTTGTTGGCTCCCATGCGCGTGGAGCGGCCCGCGGCGAGCACGACGCCCGCCACGTCCGGATGGGCCGCCTTCTCGGCCGGCGAACGGGGCTGAGGGCGCGAGAAGATCTCCATCAGGAGCCCGCCGACGCCCATGCGCTGGATGTCGTCCCGCGTGACCTGCAGCCCGGCGCAAAGCCGTTGCAGCACCCAGTCGAAGCCGTTCTCGCGCGGGCTGCGCGCGCATCCCGGCGCGCCGACCACCGGCTTGCCGCCGAGTTCGCCCAGAAGCAGCAGATTGCCCGGATCGACCGGCATGCCGAGATGCTCCAGCCTGCCGCCCGCGGCCTCGATGGCGGCCGGCACGACGTCCCGCCGGTCCGTGATGGCGGATGCGCCAAACACCACGATCAACCCGGCGTCCCCGCTCGCTGCCGCCGCCAGCGCCCCGGACAGCGCCGCGATCTCGTGAGGCACGCGCAGATCCCGGCCGATCCGGCTGCCGCCCAGCCGGTCGAGCCGTCCGGCCAGCGCTGACAGCGTCTTGTCGACGACGCTGGGCTTGAGGGCAGGCAGCATGGTCGACACGACGTCGACGGTCAGCGCGCGATAGGGGGCGATGCGCACGGCGCCGGCCGCGATGCTGGCCGCTTCGTCCAGGAGCCGGCCCGGCACGGCGAAGGGGATCATCTTGATCGTCGCGATCATCTCGCCGGCAGCAACGCTCCGCATCGCCGGCAAGGTGGCAATGGTTACGGCCTCGTCGACCGCGTTGGCCCGGTCGATGAGGCTGGCGTCGACAATGAGAACCCCAGCTCCCTCGGCGAACAGGTTCGATCGGCCCGTGAACGGCGCCTCGACCCGGACGCCGGAGCCCGCCACGGCGCGCGCCAGTCGCTCGGCGGCGATGTCCTCGCCGAGGTCTCCCGGCTCCGCCAGCGCGACGACGATCTCGGCCACGCCCGCGGCGCGCAGCCGCGCCACCTCGTCCGCGCCGATGATCGCCCCTTTCCGGAGCGAGAGGCCGCCCTGGCGCAGCGCATGGGCGAGCACGCCGCCGAGGGCGTCCTCGACCGGCATGGGACCGAACTTCACGGGACCAGCGCCGCCTTGGCGGCCACCCGCTCGGCCCGAAGCGCGGCAACGATCTCGCCGAGGATCGACAGCGCGATCTCGGCCGGGCTGACCGCCCCGATGTTGAGCCCGATGGGCGCGCGGATGCGGTCTATGTCGGCCTCGGCGAAGCCCGAAGCGGCCAGCCGCTCGCGGCGCTTCGCATGCGTCTTCCGCGAGCCGAGCGCCCCGACATAGAAGCAAGCGGAGCGCAGCGCCGCATGCAGTGCCGGATCGTCGATCTTCGGATCATGGGTCAACGCGACGAACGCGGTGTAGCGGTCGAGCGGCATCCGCGCGAGCGCCTCGTCTGGCCACTCGGCCAGCAGCGTCACGGATGGGAACCGTTCCGGCGTGGCGAAGGCGCCTCGCGGGTCGATCACCACCATGTCCAGCCCAAGCTCGCGGGCCATGGGCTGCATGGCCTGGCTGATATGCACCGCCCCGGTGGCCACGAGCTTCACCGGCGGGGCGTGCACGTTGAGGAAGAGCTTCTCGCCCTCGTGCTCGATGGCGGCGCTGCGGCCCGTGCGAAGGGCTTCGGCCAGCGGCGCGGCGAGCGTGTCCCGCGCCATGGGTTCGCGCACGAGTTCGTCCTCGCGCACGAGGCGCTGGCTGCCATCCGCGAGCCGCGTGACGACGACGCAGGCCCGCCGCGCCGCGCGTTCGGCGTTCAGCGCGGCGAGGAGCTCCGGCTTCATCTCAACGATCCGATGCGAGCTTGAGGCCGAGCCCCACCAGCAGCGAGCCGCCGATCCAGCGGCTCCAGCGTTGCACGGCGCCGTCCGCGCCAAGCCGGGACATGATGTAGGATGCACCGAGGACCGCCGCCACGTCGCCCAGGCCGAAGAAGAGGTTGACGACGAAGCCAAGGACCAGGAACTGCGCCCAGACCGGCAGCGACGCCGAAGGGTCGACGAACTGCGGCAGGAAGGCGATGAAGAAGATCGCGGTCTTCGGGTTGAGGATTTCCACCACCATGCTGTCGACGAAAGCCCTGCGCGCGCTCCGTGGCGCGATGGCCGGGGCATCGATGCCCTCGACGCGGCTGCGGACGATGCTGATGCCGAGCCAGATCAGGTAGAGCGCGCCGGCGATCTTCAGCGCCGCGTAAAGCTCCGGCACATGGGCGAACAGCGCCGAAAGGCCGGCTGCAGCGGCAAGCACATGGCTCATGCCCCCAAGGGACACGCCGAACGTCGCCATCCAGCCGGCGCGGCGGCCACGCGCCAGCGTCTGGGCCGCGACATAGGCCATGGCGGGTCCCGGCATGAAGGCGAACAGGCTGGTGGCGACGACGAAGGCGAGAAGCGTCTCGAGCGGCGGCATCAGCCGATCCTCTCGACATAGACCGCGATGCGGCCGCCGCAGGACAGCCCGACCTGCCAGGCCGTCTCGTCCGCGACGCCGAACTCCATCATCCGCGGCTTGCCGTCGGCGATCACCTCTGCCGCCTCGGACACGACCGCGCCCTCGACGCATCCGCCGGAGACCGACCCGAGGAAGTTGCCTTCATCGTCGATGACGAGGTGGGAGCCCACCGGCCGCGGCGCCGAACCCCAGGTTTCCGTGACGGTGGCGAGCGCCACGCCGCGCCCTTCCCGGACCCAGGCCTCTGCGGCGCGAAGGATGTCGCTGTCGGTGGTCAGCATCGCCGGGGCTCCTGTCGAGATGTCCTGCAGGCTAGCGCGCCCGGCTGACGAACGCCAACCGGCGGGCGTCCCGCGAGGCGGCTCAGGCCGCGGGCGGCTCTTCGCCGGCCGGCTCGACCTTGGCGGGCCCCGAAGAGACGCCGACGAGAGCCGGCCTCAGCACGCGTCCCGAGATGGCGTAGCCGCTCTGCACCACGGCTACCACATGGCCCTTGGGCTGGGTCGGGTCGGGCGCCTCGAACATTGCCTGATGCATGTTCGGGTCGAACTTCTGGCCCATCGGCTCGAGCTTCTTCACGCCGTGCCGGTCCAGCGTCTTGACGAGTTCGCGCTCGGTGAGGTCGACGCCCTCGACCAGCACCTTGGCGGGCCCCTCGAGAGCGGCCTGCCCGCCCTCGCCCAGGCTTTCCAGCGCCCGGCGGAGATTGTCGGCCACGCCCAGCATGTCGCGCGCGAAGGCTGTCACGGCATAGGCCTTGGCGTCCGCAACCTCGCGCTCCGTGCGGCGGCGCAGGTTCTCCATGTCGGCGAGCGTGCGCAGGAGCTTGTCGCGCATCTCGGCCTTCTCCGCCTCGAGCACGGCGATGGGATCGGCCTCGGGCGCGGCAGCCGCCTCGAGGTTCGGCTGCCCATTCGGGGCCTGGCCGTCATGCGCGGCAGCGTTGGCCTTGGGATCGGTCATGTCGGTGTCGTTCTGTGTCATCGCGCAAACCGGTTGGCTGGACGTGTCCCAGCGATATCGTGGCCAAGCCGCTGGAAATCAAGCATGGATCGACGCGGCGGCCCCTTCCGCGGGAATGACGGCATCGCCTGCGAAGACATCCAGCAGCGCCCGGCGGATGGTCGCCTGCCGCTGCGGGTTGACCACCTTGGCGTTGGTCAGGTCCGCCACGTAGAACACGTCGACGGCCTTTTCGCCGAAGGTCGCGATGTGCGCCGAGGCGATGTTGAGGTTCAGCTTCCCGATCGCCGTGGTCAGGTCGTAGAGCAGCCCGGGACGGTCGAGCCCCGACACCTCCAGCACCGTGTGGCGGGTCGACAGCGCGTTGTCGACGATGACCTCGGGCGCGAGCGTGAAGGTTCCGCCCCGCGGCGGCGGCGCGCGCCGCTGCGCCACGAGGTCGGCGATCCTGATCTCGCCCTTGAGCGCCCGCTCGATGGCGAGCGCGATGCGCTCCCCGCGCCGCATTTCGTCGTCATCGAGATCGAAGGCGCGGGAGATGAAGATCGTGTCCAGCGCCAGCCCGTCCGTCGTCGTGAAGATCTGCGCGTCGACGATGTTGCCGCCCGCCGCCGCGCAGGCCCCGGTGATGATGGCCAGAAGGCGCGGATGGTCGGGCGCGAGGATGGTCAGTTCCGTCACGCCCCTGAAGCTGTCCGTCTCGACAGCGGTGGCGGTCGTCACGCCCTGCTCCTCGGCATTGGCGAGAAACCGCGCATGCTTGGCCTTGCGCGGCAGGTCCACCTTGAGCCAGTAGGCCGGATAATGGCGCGCGGCGTAGGCTTCGCGCTTGCCCTCGCTCCAGTCCGGCAGCTCCGCCGCCAGCGCCCGCTGGTTCCGGTCCACGCGCTCGCGCCGTTCGATGGCCGAATGGCCTCCGGCGAGCACGACCTCGGTCTCGTAGTAGAGCGTCCGCAGAAGCTCGCCCTTCCAGCCGTTCCACACCCCCGGCCCCACGGCCTTGATGTCGCAGACGGTCAGCACCAGCAGCAGCTTGAGCCGCTCCAGCGTCTGCACGACCGCGGCGAAATTCTGGATGGTCTTCGGATCGCCGAGGTCCCGGCTCTGCGCGATGGTCGACATCAGGAGGTGATGCTCCACCAGCCAGGCCACCGTCTCCGTCTCCGCTTCGCCCAGCCCGAGGCGCGGGCACAGCCGCCTGGCCACGGCCGAGCCGGCCAGCGAATGGTCATCCGGCTTGCCCTTGGCGATGTCGTGCAGGAAGAGCGCGACGTAGAGCGCGCGGCGGTTCGAGACGGTGGGCAGGATGGAGTTGGCCAGCGGATGCTCCGCCTCCATCTTGCCGTCCTCGATCTCCGCCAAAACCCCGATCGAGCGGATGAGGTGCTCGTCCACCGTGTAGTGGTGATACATGTTGAACTGCATCATCGCGACGACGCGCCCGAAATCCGGCACGAAGCGGCCGAGCACGCCCGATTCGTTCATCCGCCGCAGCGCCGTGGCCGGCGCGCGCCGCGAGGTCAAGATTTCGAGAAAGAGCTGGTTGGCCTCGCGGTCGGCCCTGAGCGCGGGCGTGATCAGCTTCAGCGAGCGCGTGACGAGGTGCGTCGCGTCGGGGTGGATGGCGAGGTCGTTGTTGGCGGCGACCGCATAGAGCCTGATGAGGTTCACCGGGTCGTGCTCGAACGCCGTCTCGTTCACCGTCGTCAGCCGGTCGTTCTCCAGCGTGAAGTCCGTGCCTGCATACGAAAGCTTGCGGCGACGGCCCATGCCGAGCCCGCCGAGGATGCGCTCCAGCGTCGGCCGCTGCTTCTGGTGCCGGGCCTCGAGCGCCGCGCAGACGATGGCGGTGAGGTCACCGACATCCTTCGCCACGAGGAAGTACGCCTTCATGAAGCGTTCGACGCCGGACAGCCCCGCCCGCTCGGCATAGCCGAATTCGGCCGCGACGCGCCGCTGCAGATCGAAGGAAAGCCGCTCCTCGGCCCGCCCGGTGATGCCGTGCATCAGCCCGCGCACGCGCCACAGGAAATCCTCGGAGCGCTCGAAGGCCGCGAACTCCTCGGCCGTGAACAGCCCGGCGCCGACCAGTTCGCGCGCATCCCGGACGCGGTAGGCGTACTTGGCGATCCAGAACAGGGTGTTGAGGTCGCGCAGCCCGCCCTTGCCGTCCTTGACGTTGGGCTCGACCTTGTAGCGCGAGGCGCCGGCCCGTTTGACCCGCGTCTCGCGCTCCGCGAGCTTGGCGTTCACGAATTCGGCCGCAGTGCCCTTGACCACGTCGAGATCGAAGCGGCGGGCGAACTCGTCGAACAGCGCCCGGTCGCCGCACAGGTAGCGGGCCTCGAGCAGCGCCGTGCGGATCGTCATGTCCGCCCGCCCCTCGCGGATGCAATCGTCGATCGAGCGCGTCGAATGCCCGACCTTCAGCCGAAGGTCCCAGAGCGGATAGAGAATGCTCTCCACCACGCTCTCGCCCCAGCCGGTCTGCTTGTGCGGAAACAGGAAGAGCAGGTCGACATCGGACCCTTGTGCGAGCGTGCCCCGTCCGTAGCCGCCCACCGCGACCACGGCGATCCGCTCCGACGTCGATGGATTCTCGGCGGGGTAGTGATGGCGCGTCGCAGCCTGGTGCAGCGCCAGGAGCACGCCGTCCATGACCCGCGACAGCTTCTGCGCCGTGGCCATGCCCGAGCGCGGCCGCGACAGCATGGCCCGCGCGCTTGAGCGGCCCTCCTCCAGCATCTCGGCCAGGCGACGCGTCAGGCCCGCGCGCAGGCTTTCGGCGCTGTCGGCCTTCGCCTCGTCGACCAGGGAGCCAGGCTCCGCGAGGAAGCGGTCCAGCGATGTCAGCGAAGGCTTGGCCATGCGCGCGTTCACGGAAGGCGGCCGGAGTGGCCGCAGCGCCTGCCATGCCATAGGCACCGCGCGGGCGCTATCCGAAGTTCAACCGGGATCGGGCGCCGACGCCGCGCTCATAGGCGCCCGATCTCGACGAACAACCCGTTTGACAAACCGGACAGTCCGTTTTAACAGACGAACACGCGCCGATTTGAGCCAGCAGCTTGCGGGCGCGAAAAAAGTGCAGCTAAAGCGGTGGGGACATGCAGGCCGCGGCTAACCGGTCGCGATTGCATGATTTCCCTCTGCAAAACAGACAGATGGAGATCGATCATGTTCCCAGTCCACCTCGTTTCACGCCGTCGCGCACTCGCATCGATGGGTGCGGCAGCCCTTGCCGCCACGCTGGCGTTCGGTTCAACGAACGCGCAGGCGCAGGCTCCGAAGGAAATCCGCGTCGACTTCGCCACCTACAATCCCGTCAGCCTCGTGCTGAAAGAGCGTGGCATTCTGGAGAAGGCCTTGGCTTCTGAAGGCGTCGCCGTGCGCTGGATCCAGTCGGCCGGTTCGAACAAGGCGCTCGAATTCCTCAATGCCGGCTCGCTCGACTTCGGCTCGACGGCCGGCGCGGCGGCTCTCATCGGCCGAATCAACGGCAACCCGATCCGGTCGGTCTACGTCTTCTCGCGGCCCGAGTGGACGGCGCTCGTCACCACGCCGAAGTCCGGCATCACCAAGGTGTCGGACCTCAAGGGCAAGCGCGTCGCCGTCACCCGCGGCACCGATCCGCACATCTTCCTTGTCCGAGCGCTGGCCGAGGCGAAGCTGACCGAGCGCGACGTGCGCCTCGTTCTGCTGCAGCACCAGGACGGTAAGCTCGCGCTCGAGCGCGGCGACGTCGATGCCTGGGCGGGGCTGGATCCGTTGATGGCCGCAGCCGAGATCGAGGCCGGCGCGACGTTGTTCTACCGCAAGCCCGCCGACAACACCTGGGGCATCTTGAACGTCCGCGAGGAGTTCGCCCAGAAGAACCCCGAGCTCGTCCGCAAGGTGCTGGCGGCCTATGAGGATGCCCGCAAATGGTCGCTTGCCAACCCCGAGGAGCTCAGGAAGCTGCTCGTGGCCTTCACCAAGCTGCCGGAGGCCGTTGTGGCGCGCCAGCTTGAGCGCACCGAGCTGACGCATGGTCCCATCGGCGACGCGCAGATCGAGACGATCGTCGCGGCCGGCGAGGCGCTGAAGCAGGCGGGCGTGCTGCCGGCGACGACCGACATCAAGGCGGCCGTCGACGGCCTCCTCGACCGCCGCTTCGCCTCAGCCTCGCGCTGAGCCGGAAGGCGACGCGCCTGAACGGACCGGACCTGCCATGAGCATCATCGCCGACCCGGCGGCCGGGGCCTCCCCCGCGAGCCCTGCGGCGCGGGAGCCCGCGGCGCGGCCCCGGCGGAGGCTTAGCATCGGCTGGGGGCTCGGCTTCGCGCTCCCCTTCGCGATCGCCGTCGCGTGGGAGATCGCGGTCCGGTCCGGCTGGGCCAATGGCAGGCTCCTGCCGCCGCCCTCGCGGATCGGCGGGACGCTCTGGGAGCTGGCCGAGAGCGGCGAGCTCGCCATGCACGCCTGGGCGACGCTCTGGCGGGTGGCTGCGGGCTTCGGCCTCGGCGCCGCGGTCGGGACCATTCTCGGGGCGGCCTCCGGCGCGAACAGGACGGTCAGGCAGCTGCTCGACCCCACCCTGCAGGCGCTGAGGGCGATCCCGTCCATCGCGTGGGTGCCGCTGTTCATCCTCTGGCTCGGCATCTTCGAGGCGTCGAAGGTCGCGCTTATCGCGGTCGGCGTGTTCTTCCCCGTCTATCTCGGCGTGGCCGCCGCCCTCGCCTCGGTCGACCGCAAGATCATCGAGGTCGGCCGCGTCTTCCGCCTGAGCCGGCTCGCGATGATCCGCCGGGTCACCCTGCCCGCCATCCTGCCGGCCTGGATCACCGCGCTTCGCACCGGTCTCGGCCTCGGCTTCATGTTCGTCGTCGCCGCCGAGTTCATGGGCGCGAGCGAGGGGCTGGGCTACCTGCTCGTGGACGGCCAGCAGCTCGGCCGCCCCGACCGCATCCTTGCCGCCATCATCGCCTTCGCCGTGCTCGGCAAGCTGGCGGATGGCCTGCTGGTCCTCGTCACGCGCCCCTTGCTGGCCTGGCAGGACCTTGGCCGCGACAAGCTCTGAGGACATCCGATGTTGGCCATCGACCAGCTCTCCAAGACCTACGCCGACGGCAACCAGGCGCTAGAGCGGCTGAACCTGACCGTCGGCAACGGCGAGATCGTCGCCCTTGTCGGCGGCTCCGGCTGCGGCAAGACCACGCTGCTCCGGCTGATCGCGGGGCTCGACACCGCCTCCGGCGGCGCGATCCGGCTCGACGACCAGACCATTGCGGGCCCGTCGGCGGATGTCGGCGTCATCTTCCAGGAGCCACGGCTTTTTCCATGGCTCTCGGTGGCGGACAATGTCGGCTTCGGCCTGTCCCATCTCTCCGCGTTCGAGCGCGAGGGGCTGGTGGCCAACGCGCTCGCCCGGGTCGGCCTCGCCGAGCACGGCCCCCGCTGGCCGCGCGAGCTTTCGGGCGGGCAGCAACAGCGCGCCGCCATCGCCCGCGCACTCGTCACGCGGCCGCGCCTGCTGATCATGGACGAGCCCTTCTCGGCGCTCGACCCCACCACGCGCCAGAGCCTGCACCGGCATCTCCTCTCCTTGTGGGACGAGAGCCGGCCGACGATGCTTCTGGTGACGCACGACGTCGAGGAAGCCGTGTCGCTGGCCGACCGGATCATCGTCATGCAGCCCAATCCGGGGCGCCTCTACGAGGAATTCGCCAACGGCATCGCCCGCCCCCGCGACCGCATGGGCGTGGCCTTCGAGCGGCTGACGCGCGAGATCCTCAAGAGCCTCGACCAGTCGCTGCGCCCCGCCGCGCACGCCGTGGCCGCCGCCGCCGAGGGCCAGGCCGCCTGGTGGTGAGCCCAGCCTGACGGAAGGCTGGCGCCCGCGCCGGGCTCCCGCTATGCCCTTGCCCGAACCCGCGACCGCACAGACCCGAAGGACACCGCCATGGACACCAAGATCGACGCCGCCTCGCTGCGCGCCATGCAGGCCCCGCTGAAGGAGAGCTATCGCAACGCTCCGGACGCCGCGACCATCACGCTGAAGGCGCATGGCGAGATCGACGACGTTAAGATCGCCTGCAAGGTCGAAACCGGGCGCGCGATCATGGAGGCGGGGCTGCATCCCGCCACGGGCGGCAGCGGCGCGGAGCTCTGCTCGGGCGACATGCTGCTTGAGGCGCTGGTCGCCTGCGCCGGCGTCACGCTGAAGGCCGTCGCGACCGCGCTCGACATCAACCTGACGAAGGGCGTCATCCGCGCCGAGGGGGACCTCGACTTCCGCGGCACGCTCGGCGTCGCCAAGGACGCGCCCGTAGGCTTCCGGGCCATCCGCCTCGCTTTCGACGTCGAGAGCGAGGCGCCGCAGGAGAAGCTCGACACCCTGCTGAAGCTGACCGAGCGCTACTGCGTGGTGTTCCAGACGCTCAACGTGAAGCCCGAGCTCACGGCGACGTTGAAGAACGGCGGTTAAGCGACTCAAGCGATTCGCGCATCACTCCGCGGCGCGCAGCCGCGCGGGATCGAGCGCGTCGCGAACCTGCGGCGCCTCATCGAACTCCAGCGCCTCGATTCGCTCGCCACGCTTCACGATCTTCTCGGTCGAGGTCCGGATCTGGGCCACGTCGTCGCTGGCCTGGCGGAAGTGGCCATCGAGCCGCGCCGCGCGGTCGCCGAGCCGCCGCACATCGTCGAGCAGCCGGCCGACCTCGGTCTGGATGGCGCGCGCCTCGTCACGGATGCGGGCGTCGCGCACCAGCGTCTGCATGACCTGGATGGCCAGCGCGAGCAGCGAGGGTGACACCACCACGACGCGCGCGCGGTGGGCCTTCTGCACCAGATCCTCGAAATGCTCGTGCAGATCGGCGTGGATCGCCTCGGACGGCACGAACATCAACGCAAGGTCCTGCGTCTCGTCCGCGGCGACGTACTTCTCGGCGATGTCCTTGATGTGCAGGCTCATGTCGTTGCGCACCCGCGCCGCGCCCTGCCGCTTCTGCTCCTCGCTCTCGGCGGCGCGGAAGGCCGTGAAGCCCTCCAGCGGAAACTTGGCGTCGATGACGAGCTTGCGCGTGTCGCCGGGCAGCGTGATGACGCAATCGGGCCGCGTGCGGTTGGAGAGTGTCGCCTGGAAGGCGTAGTGCGATGCCGGCAGCCCGTCCCGCACGATGGCCTCCATCCGGCCCTGCCCATAGGCGCCGCGCGCCTGCTTGTTGGAGAGCACGTCCCGCAGCGTCGCGACCTCGCCGGTGAGGTCGGTCAGGTTCTTCTGCGCGCTGTCGATCACCGCCAGCCGCTCATGCAGCTTCTGCAGCGTTTCCTGCGTGCTCTTGCCGCTGGCCTCCAGCCCCTGCCCCATCTGGGTTCGCAGCCCGTCGATCCGATCGGAGACCAGCCGTGCCATGTCCGCCTGTCGCGAGCCGAAGATCTCCGCCATGGTCTGCAGCCGACTGGTGACCTCGGCCTGCAGCCTGTTCAGCTCGGCGACCTTGTCGTCCATCTCCCGTGCGCGCTCCTCGGCGGCCGCCGCCTCCAGCAGCCGCTCGCGCGCCGCGCGCCGGAAGCCGAGCGCCAGCCAGAGCAGGAGAGCGAGCACCGCGCCGCCGAAGCCGAGCGAAAGCTCGAGAAAGCTGATCCCGCGGCCGAAAAGATCGAAGGCGATGCCGTGCATCCGCCAAGGCTAGCCCAAGCGGCCTCGCTTGAAAAGAACAAAAAACGAACGAATTGACCTCGCGCCGGCAAGCACTTATGTCCCGCGTTTGATCCGTTTCGAGTTGTCGCCATGGCCATACGCCCGCTTGTCCTTCTCCCAGACCCCGTCCTCAAGCAGCCATCGGCGCCGGTCGAAAAGGTGACGGACGAGATCCGGACGCTGGCCGCCGACATGCTCGACACCATGTACGACGCGCCGGGCATCGGCCTCGCCGCCATCCAGATCGGCGTGCCCAAGCGCGTCGTGACGATCGACCTCGCCAAGCAGGACGAGGAGAAGCGGCCCATCGTCTTCATCAATCCGGAGGTCACCTGGGCGTCGGAAGAGAACAGCGTCTACGAGGAAGGCTGCCTCTCGATCCCCGAATACTATGAGGAGGTGGAGCGCCCGGCCTCCGTCAGGGTGCGCTACATGGGCCTCGACGGCGCGACCCACGAGTTGCAGGCGGACGGCCTGATGGCCACCTGCATCCAGCACGAGATCGACCACCTCAACGGCGTCCTGTTCATCGACCATCTGTCGCGACTCAAGCGCGAACGCTGCATCAAGAAGTTCGCCAAGCAGGCGAAGGAACGCGAGCGCGGCGCATGAGGGCGCTGTCGTGAGCCTGCGCCTCGTCTTCATGGGCACGCCGGATTTCGCCGTGCCCACCCTCAGCGAACTGATCGGTCAGGGCCACGAGATCGCCGCGGTCTATACGCGCCCTCCTGCCGAGGCTGGTCGAGGCCTGTCGCTGCGCCCGTCGCCGGTTCACCGCATGGCCGAGAGCTTCGGGATCCCCGTACTGCACCCGCGCTCGCTGCGCGGCGAGGCCGAGCAGGACGCCTTCCGCGCGCATGAGGCCGACCTTGCCGTCGTCGTGGCCTATGGGCTCATCCTGCCCCGCCCGGTGCTGGACGCGCCGGCTTTCGGCTGCGTCAACCTGCATGCCTCGCTGCTGCCCCGCTGGCGCGGAGCGGCGCCGATCCAGCGCGCCGTGATGGCGGGCGACGCCGAGGCCGGCGT
>JAIXZF010000320.1 GCA_027489835.1 Hyphomicrobiales bacterium | reverse complement strand
GCGAGGTCGCCGGCGGCAGCGCGGGCGCTCAGGCTCGCGAGCGCCTGCCTGTCGGCATCGTCGATGGAGAACTCGGCGTCCTGCGCGGACGAGCGGATGGCGCTCGCATCGTGCAGCGCCGGCGGCGCTTCAGGCACTGGCTCTGGCTCGGGCGCCACCGACTTCAGGATGCTGTGCGCGGTCACGGCAAGCCCGCCGGCCGCAGCTCCGGCCACGGCGATGCCGCCGAGAGCGGGGCCGAAGACGTCGTTCTGCGCCGGGGACGCAGGCGGCCGCGCCTCGACGGACGGCGTCGGGGCGGGCCCTGGCTCGACCGCGCCAATGGGGGCGACGGGCGCCTCGGCCTCGGCCGCTATCATGCCTTGCTCGGCCGCGGCCCGCGCCTCGAGCGCGACGGCCGCGTGAATCGCCGCGAAATCCGCCTCCATCTCCGACAGCCGCACCAGGGCCGATCCCAGCAGCAGGCTGAGCAGACCCGTGCAGGCAAGCATCACCCCGGAGATGACGAAGACGCTGCCCCAATCGAGCATGTAATAGGGAGCGCCCCAGGCGCCGGTGAGTATTCCGCTGACAAGGAGCAATGTGCCCGCAATCTGACCAAAGCGCCCCAACTCCGGTTTCTCCCATCGTTCGCGACGCCTCGATTCAGCTGTCGCAAGGTCAGATTATGCCGAAAATGGCCGGAACGCGAATCCGGCATGGACGGGCGCGGTTGCCGTTCGGCCACCGGCGGCTTAACTAACGGAAGGATCGGCTTCGTGTTCCCCGAAGGCCGCGGCCCGGGCCGCGCGTCTGCGGGCTGCATGCCGGGTCCGCGAGATCACCCATCACCCGACCGCCTTGAGGAGAAGTCGATGTCTTTCACCCTGCCGGACCTGCCCTACGCGCATGACGCGCTGCAGCCCTACATGTCCCGGGAAACGCTGGAGTTTCACCATGACAAGCATCACCTCGCCTATGTGAACAACGGCAACAACCTCATCAAGGGCACCGAATTCGAGGGCAAGAGCCTCGAGGAGGTCGTGAAGGGCGCATTCGGCAAGAACGCCGCGCTGTTCAACAATGCCGGCCAGCACTGGAATCACATCGAGTTCTGGCAGTGGATGAAGCCGAATGGCGGGGGCAAGATTCCCGGCGCGCTCGAGAAAGGCATCGTCGACGCCTTCGGCTCGGTCGAAAAGATGAAGGAGGACTTCATCGCCGCCGGCGTCGGGCAGTTCGGCTCGGGCTGGCACTGGCTGGCCGTGCAGAACGGCAAGATCGTGGTGATGAAGACCCCGAACGGCGAGAACCCGCTGGTGCATGGCGCGCATCCGATCCTCGGCAACGATGTCTGGGAGCACTCCTATTACATCGACTACCGCAACCGCCGCCCCGACTACTGCAAGGCGTTCATCGAGAATCTGGTGAACTGGGAGCGCGTGGCCGAGATGTATGCCAAGGCCGTGGCCTGAGCGTTCTCAACCAATGCCGAAGCACGGAACGGAGCCTGCGGGCTCCGTTTTTCGTTTCGGGGGCATCTGGCTTCCGGGGCCGATCGCTGGCGGCGCCGCGTCACGCCGGCTGAGCGGCCAGCTGGCGGAACGTCGCGAGCGCGGCCCCGGCCGGCAGCACGCCCTTCATCAAGGCCTCGAACTCCAGAGGGCGGGTCCCGACCACGGGATCGAGCCTGACGAGTTCGGCGTCGGCGTGGCCGGGATGGCACATGACCAGATGGCGTGCGCCCGGCGCCACCAGATAGCGGCCGAATTCGGCGCGGTAATCCCGCGACGGATCGAAGGGCGAAACGCCGGAAAAGCCGGCATTGGTCGCGAGGCCACCGGCCCGGGCGCGCGCGCCGAAGCCGGCGGCCAAGAGCGCGATGACCACGGCCTTCGTCACGGCGACGCCGCGCGCGTTGATGGCCGAGACGCTGTCGGCGGGATCGCGCAGGTAGAGGGGCCGCGCAGCGCGGCGCTCAAGGGCCGCCAGCACCAGCGAACGCACGCCGGGCATGGCGTGGACATGCTGGTGGCCATCGAGGAAATCGGGAGCCCGGCCCATGGCCTGCTCGAAGGCATCGATCTGGCGGTCGATTTCAGCCGCCATCTCGGCGCGCGCCGCAGAAGAGATCAGCGCCGCGCGGACCGCCCGGCCCAGCGGCGGCAACTCGCCCGCGGGGCACAGCACCGGCATGGGCCCGAGCGGCGAGCCGCAGGTGAAGTTGAGATGCAGACCGAGATCGACGCGTCCGGCATGGGCGGCGAGCGCGCGGCTCCATCCCTTCCAGCCGGGCCGGTTGGTCATGGCCCCCGTCGCGCTCAGGCGCCCGGCCTCGATGAGTTCGATGATGGCGCGGCTGACGCCGTCGCTGAGCGCGAAATCGTCGGCGCACAGGATGAAACGCATGATGGCCGGGGCCTCCGGCAGGACCGATCAGCCTGCGTTCATCGCAGATGATGCAAAAGCTATGGGTCCGCAACCCCGGCGCTTGCGCAAGGGCTAGCGAAGCGGGCAATTGGCGCCCTAGGAAGAAGGCTGTCCCCGCACGTGCTCGCCAGTGTCCGTCCCCCGTCCCCGCCCGAACTCACGGTCGTCGTGCCGGTCTACAACGAGGCGCGCAATCTCAGGCCTCTCATGGACGCGCTGCGGCCGGTGCTCGACCGCGAGACCACGTCCTGGGAGATCATCTTCATCGACGACGGCAGCGCGGACGATTCGCTCTTGGTGATCCGCGAGCTCAACGAAGCCGATGCGCGCCTGCGCGCCCTGTCCTTCAGCCGCAACTTCGGCAAGGAGGTTGCCATCGCGGCGGGCCTCGACCATGCGCGCGGCCGGGCCGTCGCCATCATGGACGCGGATCTGCAGCATCCGCCGGAACTGCTCGGCGCCTTCCTCGCGCGCTGGCGCGAGGGCTACCAGATGGTCTACGGCGTGCGCACCGACCG
>JAIXZF010000470.1 GCA_027489835.1 Hyphomicrobiales bacterium | reverse complement strand
CGCGCGCAGCGTGTCGAGGTCGAGGTCGTTGGTGGGCTCGTCGAGCAGCAGGAGGTTCGCGCCGCTCTTCAGCATCTTGGCGAGGTGCACGCGGTTGCGTTCGCCGCCCGAGAGCATGCCGACCTTCTTCTGCTGGTCGCCGCCCTTGAAGTTGAAGGTCGAGCAATAGCCGCGCGAGTTCATCTCCTTCTTGCCGAGGTAGATGATGTCGTTGCCGCCGGAAATCTCTTCCCAGACGGTCTTCTTGTCGTCGAGGCTGTCGCGGCTCTGGTCGACATAGCCGAGCTTGACGCTCTCGCCAACGGTGATGCTGCCCTTGTCGGGCTTCTCCGCGCCGGTGATCATGCGGAAGAGCGTGGTCTTGCCCGCGCCGTTGGGACCGATGACGCCGACGATGCCGCCGGGCGGCAGCTTGAAGGTGAGGTCGTCGATGAGGAGCTTGTCCTGGAAGCCCTTGGACAGGCCCTCGAAATCCACGACGTTGTTGCCCAGCCGCTCGGCGATCGGGATGATGATCTGGGCGGTGTCCGGCCCCTTGTTGGCCGCCTTCTTGACCAGTTCCTCATAGCGCTGGATGCGGGCCTTGCTCTTGGCCTGCCGGGCCTTGGGCGAGGCCGAGACCCAATCCTGCTCGGCGGCGATGGCCTTCTGGCGCGAGGCCTCCTCACGGCCCTCCTGGGCAAGGCGCTTCTGCTTCTGGCCGAGCCAGGAGCTGTAATTGCCCTCGTAGGGGATGCCCTGCCCACGGTCGAGCTCGAGGATCCAGCTCGTGACGTTGTCGAGGAAGTAGCGGTCATGGGTCACGATCAGGATCGCGCCGGGATAGTTGCGCAGATGGTTCTCGAGCCAGCCCGTCGTCTCGGCATCGAGATGGTTGGTGGGCTCGTCGAGCAGCAGCAGCTCGGGCTGCCAGAGCAGCAGCTTGCAGAGCGCGACGCGGCGCTTCTCGCCGCCCGAGAGCTTGTCGACGGACCAGTCGTCCGGGGGGCAACGCAACGCGTCCATGGCCTGGTCGACCTTCGAATCGAGATCCCACAGGCCCTTGGCCTCGATCTCGTCCTGCAGCTTGGTCATCTCGTCGGCCGTCTCGTCCGAGTAGTTCATGGCGAGGTCGTTGTAACGGTCGAGGATGGCCTGCTGGGCGGCGACGCCTTCCATGACGTTCTGACGAACGGTCTTGGCCTCGTCGAGCTTGGGCTCCTGCGGCAGGTAGCCGACGCGCGCGCCTTCGGCCACCCAGGCCTCGCCGGTCCACTCCTTGTCCATGCCCGCCATGATCTTCAGCAGGGTCGACTTGCCCGCGCCGTTGACGCCGAGCACGCCGATTTTGGCGTCGGGATAGAAGGAGAGATGGATGTTGTTGAGGACCTGCTTGCCGCCCGGATAGGTCTTGGACAGGCCGCGCATGTGGTAGATGAACTGGCGTGACATGGGGTGCGCCGCTCCGAAAACAGGCAATGATGGGGATGTTGAGCGGCAGGTAGCAAGGGCGGCGCGGCGGCGCAAGGCTGAGCGGCCCGGCGCGGCCCTTGCAGGGCCTCAACCGGCGGCGGCCGGGCTGCCGGTTCAGCGGTCGGCAGCGGCGACGGCGATCCGGGCGGCCAGGGCCGCATTGCTGCGGATCAGGGCGATGTTGGCCTCGAGGCTGCGTCCGCCCGTCAGTTCCAGCACGCGGCCGAGCAGCCAGGGCGTGACCTGCTTGGCCGACACCCCGGCCTTTTCGGCGTCGGCGAGGGCGCGGGCCACATGCCCCGCCATCTCGGCGGCCGGGATCTCGGCCTCGGCCGGGATCGGGTTCGCCACCAGCACGCCTCCGCCCAGCCCCAGCGCCCGGCGCGCCGCCACCATGGCGGCGATGGCGGCGGGGTCGTCGAGCCGGATCGGGGCCGGGATGCCGCCGTCCCGGCTCCAGAAGGCCGGCAGCACGTCGACGCCATAGCCCACCACAGGCACGCCAAGCGTTTCCAGCACCTCGAAGGTCTTGGGCAGGTCGAGGATCGCCTTGGCGCCCGCGCAGATGACGGTGACGGGTGTGTGCGCCAGTTCCTGCAGGTCGGCCGAGATGTCGAAGGTGCTGCCCGCGCCGCGGTGGACGCCGCCGATGCCGCCGGTGGCGAAGACCCCGATCCCGGCCAGATGCGCGCAGATCATGGTCGCGGCCACCGTGGTCGAGCCCAGTCGGCCGGCGGAGACGGCGTAGGCGAGATCGGCGCGGGAGAGCTTGAGCACGTCCCGCGCGCGGCCGAGGCGGTCCATCTCGGCGTCGCCGAGGCCGACGCGGATCAGGCCGTCCATCACCGCGATCGTCGCCGGCACGGCCCCGCCTTCGCGGACCACGGCCTCGACCATCCGCGCGGTCTCGACATTCTGCGGGAACGGCATGCCATGCGTGATGATGGTGGATTCCAGCGCGACCACCGGCCGGCCGGCCTCCAGGGCGGCGGCGACGTCCGGAGCGAACTGGCAAAGCGGATGGCGGGTCATGGCGCGGCCTGAAGCTGTCCGCGCCGGTCGGCGCGCGTCAAACCCGCGATAAACGCATCCGCGACCGCTGGCGAGAGCGCCGCATCGACGCTGAGCGGGGACGCCACCGTCCGCGCCGCGAGATGCGCGCCGAGCCTGGCCGCAGCTTCGAGCGGCAGCCCATTGGCGAGGCCATGCAGCGTGCCGGCAATGTTGGCGTCACCGGCGCCCGTCACGTCGGCCACGCACGTCGCCTCGGCCGGAACGTGGACGGCGCCGTGCCGGTCGCACGCGATCGCGCCACCTGCGCCCAGCGTCAGCACGACGCGGGACGCGCCTCGCCGCATCAGCTCCGCCGTAAGGTCGACGGGACGTCCCGGAGCGCCCAGCATCGCCTCGGCCTCGTCACGGTTCAGGAACAGGCATGACAGGCCTGACAGATCGCGCGGCAGGCGCATCGCCTTCGCAGTGGAAATCGCGTCGACGGCCAGCATGAGGCCGCGCTCCGCCGCCTGCCTGAGGATAAGCTCAAGCGTCGCCGCCGGAGCGTTGCAATCGGCGAACAGCCATTGGACGCCTGCAGCGCGGGAGAGCGCGCGGGCCAGAAGCGGGCCATAGATGTGGTCGAGCACGCGCATGTCCGCCATGCCGACATGCAGCCCGCCATCCGGCTCGAGGATGGCCACATACTCGGCGGTCGACTGGCCCTGGACCGTCTCGACATCCGACACGTCGACGCCGAGCGCCGCGAGATGCGACAGCATCGCGGCGCCGGCGCCGTCCGCTCCCACGCAGGAGACGAGGGCCACCTTGCCTCCGAGGCGAGCGAGGTTCTCGGCGACATTGCGCGCCACGCCGCCGAAGCCGACCGAGCCATCGGCGGGATTGGACGTGCCGGTGCGGATGGACTGGCGCGCGACGAGCTTGCGATCAATGACGGCGCCGCCGAGGCAGAGGAAGCGGGGCGCGGTTTCGGCGGGTGGCATGCGGGGATCCGGGAAGGGGCTGGCTAGGGCGGATTGTGGCGCGGAGCGCGCGCCGCCGCCAGTGCCCCGCCGCCTTCAGGCCGCGATGGTCGCGTCCGGATCGCGCGCCGCCGGCTGACCGGCGCGGGCTGCGCCGACTTCCACGGCCAGCGCGGCGACCGCGGCGATGGCGCTGCCCGGCTTACCGAGCAGGAAGCCCTGCACCTCATCGCAGCCGAGGCGGCGGACGAGCTCGAGCTGGGCCGGCGTCTCGATGCCCTCGGCGGTCGTCGACATACCGAGCCGGCCGGCGAGCTCCACGATCGACCGGATGATGTCGGAGCAGTCCGCGCGCTCGGTCGCCTCGTTGATGAAGACCTTATCGATCTTGACCTTCTGGAAGGGGAAGCGGCGCAGGTAGTTGAGCGAGGAATACCCGGTTCCGAAATCGTCGAGCACCACGCGCACGCCGATCTCGTTCAGGCGGTGCAGGTGGGCGAGGATGCGGTCGTCGTCGTCGATCAGCGCCGATTCCGTGATCTCGAGCTCGAGGCGCGAGGCTGGCACGCCCGAGCGCGCGAGGGCGGCCGTCACGGTCTCCACGAAGTCGTGGGACTTGAGCTGGACCGGCGAGACGTTGACCGCGACCTTCACATGGTCGGGCATCCCCGTCATGTCGGCGCAAGCGCGCTCCAAGCACCAGGCGCCCAGCTCGTTGATGATGCCGGTCTCCTCGGCGACGGGAATGAACTCCACGGGGCTGACGCGGCCGCGCTCCGGGTGGTTCCAGCGCAGAAGCGCCTCGAAGCTGGAGATCCGGTCGTCGCGCAGGCCGAAGAGCGGCTGGTAGGCGACCTCGAACTCGCCGCGCGCGATCGCCGTCCTGAGGTCGCGCTCGATCGTGAAGCGGGCCTCGAGCCGCGCCGCCATGGCGGGGTCGAACATGCGCAGCACGCCACGGCCGTCCGCCTTGGCCGCGTACAGCGCGAGGTCGGCATTCTTCAGCAGCGTGTCGGCGTCGATGGTCGGCTCGGAGGCGATGGCCGCGCCGATGCTGCCGCCGATCTGGATCGGCCGGCCGTCGATGATGTAGGGCTCGACAAGCCGGTCGAGCAGCCGGTTGGCGAGCCGCTCGATGCGGACCCGGGCATGACGGCCGGTGAAGCTGATGGCGAACTCGTCGCCGCCCAGCCGCGCGATCAGATCCGTCGAGCGGACGGCGGCGCGCAGCCGCTCGGCCACCTGCTGCAGCAGCCTGTCGCCGATCGAATGGCCGAGCGTGTCGTTGACCTGCTTGAAGCGGTCGAGGTCGAGGTAGAGAAGCGCGGTCTCGATGCCGCCGATGCCGACGCGCGCGAGCTCCGCATCCAGCCGCGAGCGCATCTGCACGCGGTTGGCGAGATCCGTCAGCGGGTCGTGATGGGCGAGGTAGGCGATCCTGTCCTCGTTGCGCTTGCGCTCGGTGACGTCCTCGATGATGGCCACGAAGCCGCCGGACTGCAGCGGCCTGACGCTGACCGCGAGGGAGCGTTCCTCGAGCCCGGCAACGACGAAGGAGCCCGCCTCCTGCATCGCCGAAAAGCCGCGGAGCTGCGCAAGCAGCAGGCTGCATCCGGCCTGCCCGCCCTCTTGCGGGCCGCCGAGGCAGCCGAAGGCTTCGGCAAGAAGCCGCCCCTGCAGGTCGCGCGGCTCGCCGAGGTGGAAGAGGTCGGAAAGCCGCCGGTTGCAGACGATCAGCCTTTCCTCGGCGTCGACCATCAGGAGGCCATGCGACATGTTGTTGACGGCGGCGTCGAACAGCTCGTTCTGCGTCAGGAGCGCCTTGTCGCGCTCGACGAGCTCGGCCAGCACGCGCTTGAACTCGGTGATGTCGGTGCGGATGCCGACGATGCCGCCATTGGCGGTGCGCCGCTCCGTGACCAGCAGCCAGCGGCCATCGGGCAGCAGGCGCTCGATGACGCCGGCGCCGGCCTGGTGCCACTCGCGCAT